>JBHLPA010000261.1:0-4192 GCA_048939935.1 Promethearchaeota archaeon
ATCCCTCATTATCAAAATATACCATATCTCCGGTGGCAAACCATCCATCTTCATCGAGAAGGTTTTTGTTGAATTCTGGTCGGTTCCAATAACCAATGGTCACGCTGGGTCCCTTAAACATAAGTTCTCCAACTTCATTTTCTTGGCAATCCTTTCCAGTTTCAGGATCAACCACCTTGGCATCGATGAAGAAATTCGGAGTACCTATGCTGCCAATCTTTTTCTCCGCATCCCATGGGTCAAGAGCGAAACATCCTGGTCCTACTTCGGTCATTCCAAAACCTTGTTTGAATTTTACTCCATGAGTTTCCCGGAAAGTCTTGATGATTTCAAGTGGTAAAGGCTCTCCTCCAGAGGTCAGGAATCGGACACTGCTGAAGTCGATTGACCTGAAGTCAGGATGGTTCATGAGCATACGATATTGTGTGGGGACAGCGAAGAAAAAGTTGGGTTTCTCTTTATTGATCACTTGGATTAGTGTATCGAGGTCCCATCTTTTCATTTGAACCACTTTACCTCCTAAAATAAAGAGTGGAATTGCATAGACATACAATCCTCCAACATGAAAGAGAGGTAGATGATTTATGAAGACATCACCAGGAAGGATATCTCTGATGGTACTCAGAGTGTTGAACGCTACCTGTCTGTAAGTTATCATCGCACCTTTTGGAAGACCTGTTGTCCCTCCAGTGAAAACAATCCCCATTGGATCTTCGTATGTAAGTGAAACTGGTTGCGGAGATGTTGTTGGTGAATTGTTAATCGCATCCTCATAGATGATAGAACCTTCTACCTTTGCATCTTTCGCACTGAGCGAAACCCAATGATTAACGTCTACTTCTTTTTTCAAATCGACAGCAGTAGTTGACAGTTCAGAATCATAGAATATGACTGACGGAGAGAGATCGTTGATTAGCTCTGCCAATTCTCGCGCGACCAGTCGCCAGTTAAGTGGGCTGAAAATGCCACCGCACTTTTGACATCCGAAAAATGATTCCCAGTACTCTAGGCTGTTGTTTGCAAGCATACAGAGTCTATTGCCTTTCTGAAATCCAATTTCCTTCTGAAGGAAATTTGCTACTCGATTTGCTCGTTTGTTGAATGCTCGGTAGGTATATCGTTTCCCGGTTTCTACATCAACAAGCGCTTCGACTTCAGGAGAGAAGACATCTCTCTTGGATAAATAATCAAACTGATTGACCATTTGAGTTTCCTCGAGGTGAAATTGCTTCAAGTTACTTCATTCATAACTGAGATAAAAATCCCTTACCACCACTTCAACGTAGCTGCCGCCATATTGAATCCGCCGCCAGAGGAACAGAGTGCTATGTTTTCACCATTTCCTTCCCCTGGTGGTGGGAGCTTTCCTTGATCAATAGCATCATACATTGCTAACGCAATACAGGCGGACCCAGTATATCCCCATTTATCCATGACATTGTGGGTCTTTTCCATGGGCATGTCAAGTTCCTTCATGACTGCTTCAATAGTCCGAATGTTCACTTGTGTGAAGAAAATCCAGTCAATATCATCCATCGTCATATTTGCCTTGGCAACACATTCTCTAGTTAAAACTGGCCAATGTTGGAGGTTTGTATCTGCAGGAAATCGTTTACGAAAAGCCAGATGGTGCCTATTATTTCTAATCGCTTCAATTGTGGGTGGCTCTGCGGTACCCCCCACAAATACTCCTAGATGGTCATGGAACGAGCCATCTGCAATTAACTTTGATGTGATAAATCCCACTTTATCCTCACTCGTTTGAAGAACCATTGCTCCTGCTGCGTCAGCAAATAACGTGCAGGTGTAATGGTCCGTCCAATCGACAAACTTGGTCATCCCATAAGCGCCTATCACTAATATCGAATTCATCTCGGAATCAGTCTGAATATATCTAGAAGCTATGTCCAGAGAAGTCACTAATCCAGCACAAGCACAATTGACATCGAAAGTCCCAGCATTCTTTGCACCAATTTTATCTTGAACAACCACAGATGTAGCTGGGGAGAGATAATCTGGGGTGTCGGTACTCAAGATAATTAGGTCGAGCTCTTCAGGTTCGACACCAGCATTTTCTAATGCCTCACGACTAGCATTTGCTGCCAGATCAGATGTCACTTCATCCTCAGCCATAATATGACGTTGCTTAATTCCTACATTTTCCACTAACCAATCCGCTGTTCCGGGACGATTAAGCATCTGTTCAATGTCTTCATTAGTTAACATCTTCTCAGGAATATATATTCCCAGACCTGTGACCACCGCTGAGCGAACCATATTCAACATTCCGTGAGTTTTCTTCTAAGACCAGATAATATTCTTCTGACAAATTATTTTTCTATATGACTAAGAAACAAGTCATCCTTTTTCCACTTCATCTATAAATCTCATTACCTCTTCATTGAACTCCTCATACTTTTCAATAATGACAAAATGCGAAGCATCTTCTATGATTTTCAATCTTGAATTGGGTATGCGTTCAGCTAAGAGCTTTCCATTCTCCGTTGGTACTGCATGGTCATTAGCACCGTGCAAGATTAATGTAGGTGCAGTAATTTTGTTTAGATCCGCTTCAGAATCAAACGCACCTGTAGCTGAGCTTTGGTTGACTTGTGCATACAATGGCGTGGGATGCTTTTCTGCCCATTCATCTATTTGCTCTATTATTGATCTATTTTCCCAGATGAATTCTGGACTGAAAGTAGCCCTATAACGCATCTCTCTGGCTTGTTCTATAGAGATTGTTTCAGTGGGTAAGGCGATCAGCAGAGCCATTGTCTTATCATCCATTGGAATTTGGTTTGATCCTCCAAAATGAGTTGATGAAAGTATCAAACTCCGAACTCTTTGGGGATACGAAATGGCAATCTGTTGCGCAATCAAACCCCCCATTGAAATTCCCAAGATATGTGCGTCTTTGATGTGAAGGTGGTCCATCAGACCAACCGTATCCGCCGCCATCATATCTATCGTATAAGGATAATCAGGTTTGGAGCTTTTTCCAGCTCCTCGATTATCAAAGACTATACATTGGTATTTTTCCTTAAAGGTGGGAACCTGCCGAAACCAGACCCAGCGATAGCTTGCCCATCCACCAATGAGCACTAGAGGTGGAGCGGCAGTTGATCCATGAATCTCGTAATAAATATCGATGTCCCCTAATGATGGATCGATATTTTTTATGGTTGCGTACGGTACGTCAATCACTTCCTTCTGATGATCTTGATGCAATCCGTTTTAATCTCGATTTTCCTCTGCCATAGTACTCTTTCAAACTCAATACGACACCACCTCTGAAGATATACAACAGACTAAGTCCTATAACACCCAGATATACAAATATCCCGGAAATAATAGGCAGAAATCTGTTGTCTTCTGTCAGCAAAAGAAAGATACTCATTGCACCTAGTAATCCAAATACCCAATAGTCAGCATTCTTCAGCCCGAACTCAATTTCGCCTATTTGTAATCGTTGTAGTTTCCCCTTTAGACTATCAAATCTTCGTCCTAGTGAACCCACAATACCAAGGGGCAGGAACAGGACAATGATTATGTACATCGCTCCGAGTCCTACCAACCAAAATCTTCCGTTTAGGTTTAACACATCAGTGATGAAGTCCACTAGATTTAGCTCAGAGTATGACACTACTCCTGTTCCGAGTAATGGACCAAATAAAGTGCCAATTCCTCCGATGATTGTGAAGAGCATTGCATCAATAGTGACATTCACTCCCAAAGCTGTATCTGGATCAATAGTTCTGATGTATGGTGCGTACAGTGCTCCTGCAAGTCCAGCAATTGCGCCGCTTATTATCATCACAACTATTTTAGCGCGGTAGCTATTGTAGCCTAATGCTTCAGCTCTTTCTTCGTTCTGAGCAACAGCTGTGATCATTCTCCCAAAGGGAGATGCAATTAGTCTTCTTTCGAATACATATGTCATCACAAGACAGGATAAGACAAGATAGTACTGTACAGGGATGGTGAAATAGAATGTGGTGGTATCTTCAATCCACAGTGATACCATTTCGCTGATGTTACCTCCTAAAGCTACAATCAATCCGAATACCGAAATAAGGATGATTACAACGCCAAGTACATTGGTGAAATTGAATGGATTTCCTTCCTCTGCAGGTATATGAGATTCAGAGAATTGAAGAGGATCGCTGATTGATTCAGTCCGATGCAGCCA
>JBHLPA010000262.1:0-4178 GCA_048939935.1 Promethearchaeota archaeon
ACAAGGGCCGCCACAAGCGTTGACTCATCATCAAGGCCAGATTGACGGATAAACCTCCATGCTGAAGGTGCATTGTGTGGACCAAGACACGTTGGTAAACCCAACTCCGATTTTATTGCTAGAGTTGTCCTGTACTCCAGACCATACCCAGCTCCAACAGGCATCGTTGCTGGATCTACAAGTATCGTCTCGATTCCCAGTGAGTTGGAGAGTGTGATTACATCTCTGATATTTTCCATTCTATCAGGAAGCGTGGTTGCTCGTGGTGACCACCCAAGGACAACAGCCATCTTCAATGAGCTATTCGTCAATACATCCTTCTCATCAGCGGTCATTGAGAGGTTGATGGAATTGTAGATTGCTCTATTGGAAAGGCCTGACTCATCACAATATTCTATTGCTCTAATGCGTGCTTTCGCATTGGTTGATTCAAACATGAAAGGACCTTCAAAATTGTCCGCCAACCAAGAGAGATGTTTTTCCATAGCTGTGGGCGTTCGTCCATAGGCTTGAATGATGAGAGGGTGACCGGTTTTCTCCACCATTGAAAGGCCAGTCTCAATCCAGTTCTTAGCAAGGGGCTCATCAAAGATACCCTTCCTAGTGTCTTTCATAATTGCTTGACCTTTGAAGAACAAGCCTCCTATCAAAACTGTAGGGTTCTCGCCGGGTTGCCCACCGATGGTGATGCCCCCGAAATCAAAGGACTGTTGGTCTTTCTTGAATACAAACATGTTCATCGAGCCTCATTCTGGTCTGGGAAGTAGATTCGCACCTCTCGTTAACTCAGCAATACTCTCTGTCCATCCAACACCCATTAGATGGACACCATTGACACCTTTAATTCTCCTTACCTCTTCCAAGGTTTCTAGGGCGATTATTATTCCCTCTTTTCTCATTTCTACAATGCCTGACTCTTCATCAAGTCCTGCTCCAGCATCAGACATACGTTTGATGGTTTCGTCGGGGATTGTTATCTCTGGTATTTGTTCATTCATGAACTTAGCCATTTCTGCGTCTCTTAGTGGAATGATTCCAGCTAACACCTTGAGTTTCAACCCAGAGGCCAAGTCCATAAATTCCTTGAGTCGATCGGGCTCAAAAATTGCCTGAGTTTGGAAGAATTCAGCACCAGCTTCTTGCTTCTTCTTGGTCTGCAGAACATGATCCTCTAAAGCAGGATCATTTGGATTGAAAGTTGCTCCCAGATAGAACTCAGGAATTCCTTCCAGTTCCTCCCCAACCCAATCAGAGCCTTTGCTCAATTTTATAGCTAGTGACAGAGCTTCAATGGTAGTCAAATCATAAACTGCTTTAGCTTCAGGATGTGAACCATATCGTACATGGTCTCCTGCTACAAATAGGATGTTTCGGATTCCCAACGCGTATGCACCATAGAGCTCGCTTTGAATCGAGATGCGATTCCGGTCTCTTGTAGTCAGATGCATTATTGGTTCTGCCCCATTCTGAAGCACATAGTGTGCGCAGACGGAACAACTCATAGTTGGAACTCCCCGTGCATTATCAGGAATGTTGATTGCATCGCAATAGTCTCGAACCATCTCTGTACGTTCTATGAGGAGATTGAAATCGGCTCCATGAGGAGCTCCAATTTCAGCTGTAACTACAAAATCTCCCCTATCGAGCAAACGTTTGAGTCGCGTTTCAGGCAGTTTCCAAATCTCCCAAGTTTCTTATCGTGAGAAGACTTTACTGCCCTAAATTGGTTTTGTTGAAACAAATTACGGTTGATGTCCCATACGTGTTATCTCAACATCAGGATTGTTCCTACTGAATTTGTCAGCTGTTTCACCACTTAGACTTGCGATTACAATGATATCAGTACCTACATATTCCTCAGATTCAATAGTTCCAGAGTCGTGTAGCCAAGACAAAGCAGACATCCCTTCATTGCCAGAGGGGAGTGTGATACGATATTGAATCATCTGTGGCAACTCATCCTCAACCGCAGCGATAAGATGATTCAAGCCTACCTGCTTTTCAGCAGAAATTGGAATCACCACAGAGCAAGCATCAGGTAGCTGATTGATTCTTTCTGCGACTTGTTCATCGTTTAGAAGATCTATCTTATTTAGGGCTGTTATCAAAGTGATTCCATTTGCCTCAATTTCATTGAAGGTATCTAGACATGCAGTGACTTTTCGTTCCATTTCATCTACAGGGTCTGACGCATCAACAACGAGTATTATGACATCAGCATCAGAAACCTCCATCAATGTAGTGTTGAATGCCTGTAGCAGAGGGGGAGGCAAGTCACTGATGAAACCTACGGAGTCGGAAATGACAACTCGACGACCGGGAATGTTAATCTCACTAGCCTTTGTAGAAAGCGTAGTAAATAGTTTATCAGCTACTTCAACATCAGAACCTGTAAGGGCTCTATGGAGAGTACTTTTTCCAGCATTTGTGTAACCTGCGAGAGTAAGTTCGATGAATCCCTCATGAGTCCGACGTTTTTTCTTGAGTATTTGTTCTTCAGATATTTTCTCGAGTTTGTCATTTATGGTCGCTAATCGTCGACGAATCTGTTGCATACGAAGGTTAAGCAGGTCTTCACCAGCTCCAATCTGTTCTGCAATAGGGCGGTCTCCTGTATGTTCTTTCTGCAGCCGCATACGAATCTGATGTCTTTCAAATGGTAATTCGTATTTCAATCGAGCTTGCTCAATCTGAAGACGAGCTTGCGGGGTTCGGGCATGTTTATCGAATATTTCAAGGATGACCTGAGTCCGGTCGCGAACCTCAGTTTTCCAGAGCTCCATCAGTCTAAATACTTGACCGGACGATAAATCCGGAGAAAAGAGAACAAATTCAGGTTCGTGTATCTCGATCCAGGTCTTTATCTCATCAGCTTTCCCTGACCGAACATTGAACTTAGCTGAGGGAGGACTGACAATATCAAAGGAACCAATTACATCGTACTCAGCAGTGATTGCTAAAGCCTTAAACTCACTAAGAAGGTCAGGCTCTCGAAATGTCCTACGCTGCACGAGTAATGCGGATGCTTCGACCATTGATAGAATCTTGAGAACTGCGGTCTTAAACGATTTGATATGAGTCACACGGAAAGATTCATGGCTGGATTCGTATTTCATCGACTAGAATTCTAATGGGACATTTCGAGATTAAGACAAAGGATGGACTCGCCCGTCTTGGAAAATTCACAACAAGACATGGGACAGTGAAGACACCATTGCTTATGCCGGTGGTTCATCCGGGGAAGTCAACTATCTCACCTCAGGAACTTAGTGACCACTTTGGGTTTCAGATGGTCATAACAAACTCCTACATCATTCGCTCTCATGACCATTTCAGGGATGTAGCTGTTTCTGAAGGAGTGCACAAATTATTGAATTTCAACGGACCAATTATGACCGATTCAGGCACATTCCAAATGTACTTTCATTCACTCCCGAATCAAGAGATAGATCCTCTCGAAATTGTTGAATTCCAGAAACAGATAGGTTCAGACATTGGGACGATATTAGATGTCTTCTCGGACCCGAATGTGGGGAGAACCAAAGTCGAGGAAGATGTGAGAGTATCATTAGAAAGGGCGAAAATATCTGTGGACAAAAAAGGTGAGATGATGCTTGCAGGTACAGTGCAGGGAGGATCTTTCCCGGATCTTAGGGAAACCTCAGCAAAAGCCCTGGCGGTTCTTGATTTTGACATCCATCCAATTGGAGGAATAGTCCCATTCATGGAAAGATATCGATACACAGATATAGTTCATGCTGCTCTTGCTGCAAAGAAGCACTTACCCCCGGATAGACCAGTTCATCTCTTTGGTTGCGGACACCCTATGTTCTTTGCTCAAGCAGTACTGCTTGGATGCGATTTGTTTGACTCAGCAGCGTATGCGAAATTTGCAGAGTCAGGACGCATGCTGCTTCCAAGTGGCACTGTTCATCTTGACCAACTGACGGAGTTACCATGTGATTGTCCTGTCTGCACGAGTACATCCGCCAATGAACTCAAAGCTCTAGAGAAGTCTGAAAAAGTAACACAATTGATGAAACATAACCTCTATGTCACTGCAGCAGAAATGCGAAGAGTGAGACAAGCAATCGGTGATGGCAAATTATTCGAACTTGCTGCAAACAGAGCGAGAAATCACCCGACATTGCTTGAAGCATTTGACGCAATGATGAACT
>JBHLPA010000263.1:0-4152 GCA_048939935.1 Promethearchaeota archaeon
CAGAACAACTCTGGATATTCCTCTTTACTCATAATACCCCTTAACACCATTCGCACAGAATCTGTACTGATGAATCTCGTTGCAGCAAGGTCTCTCATAAGTTCCAGTGCAATCAAAGACTTTCCAGTTGCTGATGCACCTTCAAGAATGAGCATAATTGCAGGGATGTTCCTTTTTTCTCCTCTGGCCTTTTCATAATTGACTAGTGTGTTGAAATTGGTCTGGATTTCAGGATTGAAGGAAGATAGCGAATCATAAACATGGTTGAAAAGATCTTCACTGGAATCAATGGTTTCCAGAGTTGCTTCATGAAGGACTTCTAAGATAGATTGATCATCGAGCCCACACAACCTGAGTTGTCCTTTTATTGTAAAAAGTGGGAATGGGATATCATCATCACCAAGTTGTACTTTCATGACATTCGCACGCAAAAGTCATACAAGAACAGCCTCAAAAGCCCTTCCGTGAGCAGTATCCCTTTGATTCTCTTCCCGGAGTTCCTTGAAATGAACGTCCAGTACTAGAGCGTTCTCGTTTCCTACGTTTGGGTCTCCCCATAAAGGGTCTACTCATATCTATAGTCCCATCAACTTGAAGGATATCCGATTCAGATACTCGGATATTTCCCCATCTTCCCTTGGACAGGCTCATGCATTCATCATAGATGTTAATGTAACCATTTAGTAGCTCGTATGTCTTTCCAGTATGTATCTCATCAATATCGTCATTCCAGAGAGTGAGTGTGATTATTGCAGACTCATCACCAACTAGAAACTCACTAATCATATGGTCTCGACCTGTGGCTCTTGCTGTGACATATCGAGGTGGTCCTTTCTTAATCACATTGAATCTTACATTGACGCCTCGAGACTCAACAGTCAGATCTGAGATTGAAGTCCACAGATAATCCTGTGTTTCTATTGAATCACTCACATCCTGCAAAGTTAGCACGCATCCATAGATGCGTTCTGTCTGACATTAATGAACTCCACACTTTACTTAGGAATACAACTCCCTCAGAGCTTTGCTGAGTTGTTCAAGACCTGAAATGAGCTCTTCATGTTCTCCGCCGAATCCTAGTCTGAAATAACCCTCGAGTTCCATCCTTGAACCCGGTACTGCGAAGGTTCTATACTTTGTAACAAGAAGCTTACAAAGCTCATCAGTACTACCACCTTTTACGGGTCGTGGTGCACCCACTACGCCACTCTGTGGAGCAATCCATTCAAGCCACCTCTGAGACTCCATCCATTCTTCAACAATCTTGAAGTTAGATATTACAGCTTTTCGAATGATTGGCAATATCTCCTCTCTTTTCTGAAGTACCTCTCTCGCAATAACTTCTCCAACTGATGAATTACATATAGTGACTTGTTCCCGTACCGCCCGTATTGCTTCGATGATAGGTCTCTCAGCTACTGCCCAGCCAATCCTGATACCTGGCAATCCCCATGTTTTTGACATGCTTGTTAGACTGATAGCCGATGGGCTCATTGTTGCTGCTAGTGGTGGAGGTTGTTCAAACATGAGATCCCGATATGTTTCATCAACCATCAGGTATGCGCCTGCATCCTCTGCAATCTCAATTGCTTCTTTCAATTCTGATTTAGAGATAACAGAACCTGTTGGGTTGTTAGGATGAGTAAGTGATATCAACTTTGTATTTGGTTTGATAAGTTTTCTAAGTTTGTCAAGGTCCGGTCTGAACTCGTTTTCCCAGTCAAGTTTGAAAAGTGTCAGGTCTCTACCAAGAGACCGTGCTACCTGATACAGTGATGGGTAAGTTGGATGCTCTACAATGATATGGTCCCTAGGACCAACAAGGTGCGCAATGATAGCGAAGTTTGCCTCACTAGCTCCTGTTGTGACTGCTACATTTTCAGACGACCTGTCCCTGTATTGCTTTGCTATCACCTTTCTTAGGGCTGGATGACCTAAATGATATCCATACCGTAATTCTACATCATTAAGATCAATATCAAGCTCTTTCACCTTGAGGAACTTAGTCCCACTTTCTCCTATGTCATAATCGACTTCGAATTGGTACTCATCAAACCATATCTCGAGGGACATCCTTTCAAACGTCAACGCGATTACCTCGAAATGATTTTCCTATTCTCCGGGATAAATAACTTCGTGATGAGTCATATAATACACGATTATTAAGGCATTAGAAAATAGTGCACTTGTACCCGATTGAACAAGGAGATGAAGATGACCTTTAGAATACTCATAGTGGATGATGAACCCGCTATCCATGAGGTCATGCTTGTTTATCTAAAACGGTTTCTGGATGACTTCGAGCTTTTCGAGGCATCAACAGGTTCGGAAGCAATTGAAACCACCTCTAATCTTATCCAGGATGGAAAACCTCCGGATATTGTCTTAATGGATATGAAGATGCCCACGATGAACGGTATAGAATGTACAAAGAAACTGTCTGAAATGGGTGTAAAGAATATCCACCTTCTTACAGCTTATTTTGACCCTGAGGCTGCAAAACAAGCTGCTGAAGTTGGAGCAAAGGGAGTTATTAGAAAAAGTGAGGGTTTTGTCGCAGTTGCACGAAAAGTAGCTGATATGATCCGTGGAACGAAGGAACCCACCACACAGACAAGTTCACATTAGTCCCAACAACCCTTTTCAATTCTGAAACGACAATCGAATTCCGAGTGTAGCTATCGGAGATGATTTAGTACCATGCGTCACACCACTTCGCGGTTATTATTCATAGGATTTTTTGCTCTGTTCTTGGTTATGGTGTCCGGAAACATCACTACTGTTAATGCTGACCCCAGTGATCCCCTAGCAGATACGAAGCTATCTGTGTTAGTTACCCTTGATGGAATGAATTTCCTCGATTACAATCTAACCCATACCATGCCAATCAACATGGAAGATCCAATGTACCTGGATATGGCTATTACAAATATATGGACCCAGACATTAAACGTGTCTGGAAGCATCACTTTCTATTATCAAGGATTGCCAGTGATTCCGATACCGATTACGGAAGCAGGATCAGACGAACCTTGGTTCCAGATTCCAGCGAATACAACAACCTCACTTCCAGATCCTGTTCCACTGCCTCTCTCAGAATGGTTAAATTTGGGTCCCATAAAACTTGTTACAGGAATATTCGAGGCTGAAATTAAATTCAAGTACTTTGTTGATGGAAATACGACTCTTAATACCTTGAAACATAGATTCTCTTTTGAAATCCCTTCAACTCCCATTGATGTGATTACATCGGTCACTGGAATAGCTACATCAATAGCTACTGTGACTGCGGTCTATGGTGTAGCATCTGGGTTCAATAGTCTGTGGGAAGGTCTAAAGACGGCTTACAAACTCAGGGGCATTCACAAAAAAGCATCAGAATTACGCTCTTTACCCAATCTTACTGTGTTGGGTGCATTACCACTCCTCTTCTCTATGCTTGATAGAATGAAGAAATCCAAGAAGGAAGGACGAGAAGACAGCGGTGTTAGTGAATATATTGTTCGCCAGAGGATTCGCGAAGCCGCACCAGACGCTTGGCAGGTAGACAAATGTCCACAGTGCAAAAGCAAATGGAACAAGAAATTGGATATGTGTAAGAAATGCAATATAGGCCAAGAGGAAGGGAAACGTGCTTATGCTGAACTACTTTCCTCAAAAGTTCCAAGTGCTCTCAGATGGATGGGCAAAAAGAAATCTACTGATGTAAAGACGCTAGCTAAGAAGACAAAATCGACACAGTATAATGCTGGTGTCATCGCAGCCGCAATGGTTGATACTGACGTAACTGAGATTACGAAGGTTGGTACTCCGGTCAAGTCTTTCGTCATGAACATTGCAGGACTTGCTTTTCTGGTCGTGACTTGGCAACAATTACTGGGTGACAGCTCTAGCACCTGGCAAACCACCATTACCATGGTCGGGGCTGCCCTCTCACTTGCTGTCATAGTAGCCCTTTACTTTACTCGGAAATCACAGATAGAAAAGCTCGTTACTGATCAAGAAGATGGAAAGAAGTTACTTCCAACGGCTGAGGAAGCAGAAGCTGAAGCTAAAGCTGAAACAATTCAAGATGAAAGTAAGGAAGATTTACAAAAATCTTTTGAGAGTAACGATGACCTGGTGGATGTTTCTGAGGGATCGGAATCTTAC
>JBHLPA010000012.1:0-16850 GCA_048939935.1 Promethearchaeota archaeon
GAGAAAGTCTGTTCAATATTGACAGAGAGACAATGGGAGGCTGCAATCTGGGACGGAGTAGAGCCAGACCCAAAGGTTTCTACTGTTAAGGCAGCAGCTGAGGCAATCAAGATTTTCGGAGCAGACTGGATCATCGCCGTTGGAGGAGGTAGTGTTATTGACACTGCAAAGGCGGCATGGGTACTCTATGAGAAACCAGATGTCGAACTCCAAGCCTTGACACCATTTGATGAGTTAGGACTTCGTGCCAAGGCAAAACTGATCTGTATCCCGACAACAACAGGAACTGGCTCTGAAGCAACCAAAGCGATAGTAATCAGAGAAGATGAAACAGGTCGCAAGTTTGCTACAATCAATCCCGAATTGACTCCTGATATAGCTATTCTCGACCCAGAGTTTGTAAAGGGATTGCCAAAGAACCTTACAGCATATACCGGGATGGATGCTTTGACCCATGCTGTTGAGGGTTATGTTTCTGTTTGGAAGAATGATTTCTCTGATGGAAGCTCACTCCAGGCTGTCAGGATGATATTCGAATGGTTACCAAAGTCAGTTGATAATCTTGCAGACCTTGAGGCAAGAGAGAAGATGTTGATTGCAGCCTGTCTTGCAGGGATGTCTTTTGGAAACTCACAGGCAGCACTCGCCCATTCACTTGGTCATAGCATGGGTTCTGTCTTGAGAACCCATCATGGAATGTCTGTAGGAATGGCCCTTCCATACACGATTGAATTCAACTGTAATGAGAATAAAGATGCAGCCATACAATATTCGGAGCTAGCCCGGTTAATTGGCATTTCGGGTAAAGCTGGTAAAACCACTGCAATGAAGTTTGCAGCAGAAATCAGAGAACTAATGACCAAAATAGGCTGTCCAAAAAGTTTCAAAGAAGCAGGCATCAAAAAGAAGGACTTCAAAGCAGGACTCGAGAAGATGGTCGAGTTTGCCATGATGGACACTAGCTTGACGATGAATCCTCGAAATGCAGACAGTGAAGAGATTAGGAAGATATACACCTTCATGTTCGATGGGAAAAGCATAGATTTCTAGGAAGTGGGAGTGAGATGTACGGATATAGAGGGAAGATTCTACGAGTTGACTTGACTAATGGTTCTACTTCAGTAACATCGTTGGATGATGACTTGTTGAGAAAGTTCATTGGGGGTGCGGGTCTTGGGACTCGGCTTTTGTACGATTTAATAGATGCAGACACAGACCCTCTTGGTCCTGAGAATCCACTTCTGTATTTGACCGGACCGCTCTGTGGAACTATGGCACCAACCGGTAGTAAGTCGACCTTCTGTTCCAGATCACCAAAGACGGGGCTCTTCGGATACAGCACTGTGGGCGGCCATCTAGGAGCAGACCTCAAGTTTGCAGGTTATGATGGGATAATATTCACAGGAGCTGCAAAGGAACCATCGTATCTCCTTGTGGAGGACACAGATGTTGAAATTAGAAGTGCAAGGCACCTATGGGGAAAGAACACAGAAGATGTTTGGGAGATATTGAAGAAAGAAACTGGTCATAGGAATGCAGGAATTGCTAGAATTGGTATTGCTGGAGAGAATCTTGTCAAGTACGCGAATATCATTGTGGACCATTTCAGAGCGGCTGGTCGAACAGGACAAGGAGCTGTCATGGGATCAAAGAAACTCAAAGCAATTGTAATCAAAGGAACTGATAGGAAAGTACCTGTTGTAGACGATGAGGAAATGCGTGCTTATTCCTCTGGGCTTAATGAGGATAAAAAGGAGGATCCCACTTTTCGAATGTACTCAGATTTAGGTACTGCAGGTTTTACAGATATGGCAAGTATGATGTGGGGATCATTTCCTGCGGGATATTACACAGTTGCTGATTTTGACACCTACAATCTGAGTGGTACATCAGTGCGAGAAACAATTTTGGTAGGAAAAACAGCTTGCTATCGGTGTCCAATTGGTTGCGGCAGAGTCATCGAGATTCATGAGGGAAAATACAAGATGGACAAGTATGCAGGTCCAGAGCTAGAAGTTACCGGGACAATGGGATCATTGCTCCTAAACAACAACGTTGAGGCAGTGGCTTATGCCAATAGGAAACTCAACCAACTGGGAATTGACACAATATCTGGAGGGAATACAATCGCGTTTGCATATTATCTCTTCAAGGAGGGCAAGATATCTGCAGATGACCTCGATGGAATCACACCAGAATGGGGAGAGGTCGAATCCGCTGTTGCCTTAGCTGAGAAAATAGCCAAACGAGAAGGTATAGGAGAAGTGATGGCAGAAGGAGCTCTGGAGTTGGGGGAGAAATTTGGCGTTCCGGAACTCGCAGTCCAAGTGAATGGTCTTGAATTTCCAATGCATGACCCAAGGGGTTTCTCAGGGCATGCAATTGGTTATGCCACATCACCCCGTGGTGCCTGCCACATGAGTGCGGATATGTACAATGTCCAGATGGGACAACCCAACAAGGCATTCAATATTGAGAGTGAGGACCGGTTCGCAAATGAAGCAGACTTAGTTGCCAGATTGCAGGACTTTCGCGCCTTGACAAACTCATCGGTATTGTGTAACTTCTACCCAGCTGATGGTCACGAGCTTCTGCGTCTCTTGCAACTGGCAACAGGATGGGATATGGACATTGATGAGCTGGTCTTAACTGGCGAGAGAATCTTCACAATGATGCGATTACTCAATCTAAAGCTAGGCTATGACACAAAGAACGAAGGACTCCCAGAGCTTATAATGAAACCTTTGGAAGGAGCAACTGAGGGTCATGTTCCTGATATTGAGGCTCAGCTGAAAACGTGGTATGAATACCGTGGGTGGAATAGAGAGTCAGGAAAACCCCCCAAAGAGAGGCTAGAGAAGCTTGGACTTGGGGATCTCACCTAAGCACTAGTTTCTTGAGACTCGCAAGATCCTCTATGATAGATTTCAGAACGTTGTAGAGTATCTCAACATCAATAATCCGAAGTCGTTCATCAGGAGTATGAGGATTCTCAATCTTGGGGCCAATTGATACCATTTGAATTCCGTGGATTTTTGATCCAATGATTCCACACTCGAGACCTGCATGGATTGCTTCAACCTTGACTTCCCGTCCGGTGATTGATTCAAAATGCTTCCGTACAAATGATAGAAACGGGCTTTTGGGTTCAGGTTTCCAACCCGGATATGAGGGATTCAGAGTGACATTCCATCCACTTAGCTGTGCAAGACCAGTGATGCTTCTTCTGAATGAGTCGAGCTCTGCATCTACGCTACTCCTTGTGGAGAGATGAACGGAGAACTCTGATTTCCCGGTCTTCACCACAGCAACATTATTGGAGGTTTCAACAAGACCTTCAACATTCGGTGAAAATCTAATTGGTCCATGATGAATGACATTAATGGTCTGAATTATTCTCTTAGACTCCTTAAGGGAGATTGCAGGTTCTGCTGAGGACTTCTCCCAGTATATCTGGATGTCAGGTTCAAGTTCCTTATAGTACGCAAGGAGTTCGTTTCTAGCAGTCTCCATCAAGCCTTCAGCTTTTCCAATCTTGCCAGTCTCCACAGCAAACTTAGCAATTGACTCCCGGGTGATGGCATTATGCTTACTTCCACCATTCCAGTTGCAGAGATGAACATTCATCTCTGAAGAAACAACTGAGAGGATTCTTGCCACTAGCTTGTTGGCATTTGCCCGATGTTTATGGATGTCAACACCAGAGTGTCCACCAAATAGACCAGAAACAACGAGATTGTAGAAGGTTGCTTCACCTGCTACTTCTTTGAGTTCTATCTTCTTTGAGAGGATGGTGTCACCTCCACCAGCCGAACCAATTGTGATGACACCTAAGTCTTCAGAGTCAATGTTAATCATGATCTTACTCTCAATCCCCATCTTCTCTGGGTCAAGCCCGAAAGCACCTACAAGACCCGTTTCCTCATCCACGGTGATGAGTAGTTCAAGAGGACCATGTTTGACCACAGGATCAAGCATTAACGCAAGGCCGATTGAGGAACCGATTCCATTGTCAGCTCCGAGTGTTGTCCCGTCAGCATCCACCCATTCTCCATTCTCTTGAATCCTGATAGGTATTGGATTTTTATCAAAATCAAATCCATCGGGTCTGTCGGTTTCACACACCATGTCCATATGGCCTTGAAGAAGAATCGGTTGTGTAGACTCCATACCCTTTGTTGGTCCCTTCTTCACGAACAAATTACCAGCCTCATCCTCAATCACCTCGATTGCTATACCAAGTGATTTTGCATGTTCTGGTATCCAACTCTTAAGCTTCGCTCGAATCTTGTCTTCTTTCTTTGACTCGCGAGGTGTCTTAGTGAAGACATTTTCAAATATCTCCCAAACAAGTTTGGGCTCTAAGCTCTCGAAGACCATTAGAGAACCTCCTCACCTTTGAAAGACCAGACGCCCTACTATAAGGTTTTGTCAATGAACAAACAGATTTTTCACTCACCAAATCCACACATGATTCCTTCCTATTGAAGGTGTGATGATTGATGTTATTTGATCCCGGATTAACCGATGTTCTGAGAGATGCGCTACCAAATTTGGGGGACTTCTTCTTCTTGATGACCCAAGTTGGTGGCACTCTGTTCTATGTGATTCTGCTCCTAATAGCCTACTGGGCGTACAACAAAAGGGGAGCCATTATTCTGTCATGTGTGCTAATCCTTTCGATATTAACTGAGTATTATCTGAAAATTATCATTGCTAAAGAGAGACCACCATCGAGTAACTGGTATCCAGGAGTGGATCCCCCAAACTATAGCACTCCTAGTGGTCATTCTCAGAACTCAGCAACCCTCTATGGATGGCTTACTTCACGAGTAAGGACGTGGTGGATGGCATTGACATCAATCATACTGGTTGGATTGATTGGTATTTCAAGGATATACCTAGGAGTGCACTACCTTGGAGACGTACTTTTGGGATGGGGGATAGGTATCGTGATTGTTGTTCTGCTAGTATACTTGGAAAAGCCAGCACGAGAGTACTTGTCTAGATATAAGGTAGAACACCTGTTAGTCATTTTCTTAATCACTGGCTTTTTGCTTACCTTGCTTGCTGCATTACTCCCACAACCTCCCAATGACAACCTTGGAGCTTATGGAGGACTGACCATGGGTTTGGCTATCGGTCTCATTCTTGAGAGGAGATTTGTGAATTTCACCACGGATCCCTATGAGGGACAGAGGTGGCGTCTAGTCCCACGAGTTGTGATTGGACTATTGCTTGTTGTTGCTGTGATGTATGGACTAGCACCCGTTCTTCCTTCCGAGTTGATTTGGCATCGTGCACTTCGTTATAGTTTGGTTGCGATAACTGGTATATTCATCTGGCCAGCGATATTCAAGAGAGTCAGACTATGAGTGAATTCTCGACAGATTCAATAATCAGGTTTCATAGGAAAAGCGAGTGAAACATCATGACTAAGGGAGTGAGTACACCGTTACTATCACCAATCTATCCCCCACCACCATACCATTACATAGATGCCAAACTGTTTTTGGCAATGTTCAATCCGCCAGAAGACACAATTCAAGATCTCCTTCCCGCTCCATTGAGGCCCTCACAGATGCCTCTTGCAGCACTCATGTTTGGCGAGATGCCCTGTAAGGAAACTGGAATCTTCATGGAGTCCGCGCTTCTGGTTCAGTGCATATTTGATAATCCTGAGACCAAGGAGGAAGAAGTGGGAGTCTATTTTGCATACGGCAATGTAGATACTGATGTCGCACTAACAGCAGGTCGTGAGATTTGGGGATATCCTCGCAAGCTTGCAGATATCTCACTCGATTGGAAAAAGGACACAATAGTTGGGAAAGTCGTGAGAGATGGGACAACCATCTACAAGGCAACCTGTAAAATGGAGGATGAGGGAGCGTGGATTGACAGCGGTCCGAACATCAATGCAAAGGTAATTCCAAAAGCATCCGGAGATGGATATGACGTTGTTGTATTGACAGCAGCCTATCTTGAGTACACAATCAAGAATGGACGGTCGGGTGATGTTGATATTGAGATTAATGGTGGGCCTCGTGATGATTTCAGTCCCGTGAAGATCGAAACGCCAATGATTGGGCAATACTTTGATTGTGACATTATGCTTCCAAATGCAAAGGTAGTGGGTGAACTAAAGCTATAGATAGTCAGATGCTTCTTTCAAAGTGAGTTTTTCACCAGCACTTCTGGCATATCGCTTGGAGAGGCTGAAACAAATGAAACAAAATGGGACCAGAATAACGTATGCGAAGAATGGTCCGAGAAAGAAACCCAAACCTAAGACTGTCGAGAGACCCATGAACCCAAGCATGTTAGGAATCATTTGTGCACGTAAGATAGACCATCCACGAATGGGCATCTGAACTTGCGCTCCTCTTTGTCGTGTTACAATACGCTCTGCTTTGAAATCACCACCAATCGCGGCCGCATTTGCAGCAATACCTCCTGCTGCTAAATTGATGGATACTGCAGAGATAATCACTACAGGAACATAGATCAGAAGACTTGGGGCAAGTACAGCTACGACTATTGAGGTTATTGTACTCACAACCAGAGCAAATGGCGCTGAGCTGTAAACCTTCCCCATGACATAGTCATACATGCTCAGAGGAGCAAGTTGCAGATTCATAAGGTTCTTCCCCTCGTAAACCAGTTCATATCCTGCAAAGCTGACAGCATAGGATACAACAAAAGGTACTGTAATTGCAATAACGATGAATGGAGTGAACCCTATTATCATCTGACCCCCAGCGAAGATACCAAACATGATGATGACTATGAATCTCAGAGGGCCAACAAGATACTGTGCAAATACTCGACCCTCACGACGAATGTTAGTGATGTTATACCAGATTGATACACTTGTTGCAGTATTGAAAGAAAGACCAGGGATTGGTCGAGGATTCCATATTTCATGGGTGACTTCTACCTTAGCCTTTGAGGTGCGCTTTGATCCGCTAGCAAGCCATCCACTATAATGTGCCATCTCGCTTACATATGCATTAAGATTGACAAGAAGAAATGCAAGACCAGCATAGACCATTGCGAGGAGTAAATCATTGATGATTATTGGCTCACCAACCAATAATCCTAGAGAAAGGGCACTTGTTGCAGCACCGGGACTAATACCAGAGGTGAATCCGAGTTGCTGTGCGATTTGAAAAAGGATTGGGAAGATTTGTTCAAATCCATTGGATAGGAAGATGACGTAGTAATAGACAGCGCTTGCAAGAACTGCTAGCGATGTCCCAATGAACCAACCTGCCTGTTTCAACCGTCTTCTCCCTGCAAGCAATCGAGAGAACAAGAGACCCAAAAGACCCCCAATAGAAACCCCTAGAGTAGAGAGAACAAGCATCATGACGAGAAAAACTGGCACAGAAAGAAAGGCGAGTGGCGCATTAGAAACTATACTGAGGCCAATGAAGATAGGAGTACCAATGACGAGGAACAAAGTGGAGCTATAGAGGATGACAATGATTGTCTTCTCTAGAAATAGTGTACGTAGAGAGATGGGCATGGTCATCAGATACTCCATGCGTGAGGAGTTTCCAACAGTTGTTGCACTTATCATTATTGACCCGATGAAAGAGAAGAGTAAAAGGACATTGAATAGAGACGAGCCAGCTCCAATATTCTCGGTGATCATCGTATCAAGTAGTGGCCATCCGATGAGAGGGACAAACCAGACTATTATAATGATAATCAACAATGCAATGAGAGTTGCACCTATTGGATAGAGAAGTCTGCGGAAGATGCTCTTCTGCTCAGTTCTTTTTCCCTTTGCACCAGAGACTCGAAAACTCTGAGCAAGATCTTGTCTCAACAAGACCCATAGGTCATTGAGGGTCACTTTACGTCACCTAAATACTCAGCAATCTTTTGCATGTCAGGGCCACCGGTCAGAGAAAGGAATATTTCCTCGAGAGACTTCTCTCCCTTTGCCTGTAATCTAAGTTCATCCATTGACCCCTCAGCCACCATCTTTCCTTGATTGATTATACCAATTCTATCGCACATCTGTTCAGCAATCTCTAGGATGTGCGTGCTCATCAGAATAGTGTCACCTTTTGCACGCAATCCATTAAGAATCTCCTTGATAGTCGCAGCCCCTCTTGGGTCAATACCAGCTTGGAGCTCATCGAGAATGAGGACCTTTGGCTGGTGTATAAGTGCCGCTGCCAAACTTATTTTTCGAGACATACCTTTGGAATAGGTCTCAATGAGATCATCACTAGCATCTTTGATGTCAAGTAGGGTCAGAATTTCATCCAATTCTTCATCTCTCTCAGGACCTCGTGGAACCTTCCAGATATCACTCACATAATTTGCATATTCCCATCCTGTAAGTCGTTCGGGAAGCACTGGTTCCTCAGGGACATAACCCATCATACGCTTTGCTTCAACTATCTCATTTCTGATGTCAAAGCCCATTACTTTTGCTGTTCCCTCTGTTGGTTTTAATAGACCAAGTAGCATCCTCATCGTTGTTGATTTTCCTGAGCCATTTGGTCCGAGCAATCCGTAAATTTCACCCGAATTGACTTGAAAAGACAGATTATCAACAGCAATGAACTCGCTGAACATCTTTTTTAGTCCAATCGCTTCAATCATCAGAATCACGCCTCGTTCCTCTGAAAGCCATTTATGCCTTAGCTTCTAAACAAGTAATTCTGGTTTCATTTGGTAACGGATATAAGACAAACCATGTGGCAAATACCTATGGCACTCGAGAGTTGGAGGTTACTCGATCTAGGGCCAATCGCTCCGATCGAGACCCAGATAAACTACGATATGATTGCTCAAGGAATCACCGAGGGAGAGTCAGAGAACACCCTCATCATTTGTTGGCCCGCCAAACCACTTGTTAGTCTTGGATATTTCCAAGAGATTGAGGCGGATCTAGACACAAAGTTTTGCGAGGAGAATGATATCTTTTACACTCGTAGGACTGTAGGTGGAGGCGGAGTCTATTTAGATAATGGACAGTTGTTTTACCAACTTATTGGTAGGAAAGACAGTCCCGTCACTCCAAAGAGAATTGATGATTATTATGTCAAGTTCTTGGAAGCCCCTGTTCAGGCATACAAGAACCTAGGAGTCCCAGCTGAGTTCAAACCGGTGAATGATATCATTGCTAATGGAAAGAAAATCTCAGGGAATGGTGCTGGAGATATTGGGGATGCCAGAATTCTTGTTGGAAATATGATTTTTGACTTCAACTTTGACATGATGGTGAAAGTTCTCAAGGTCCCAAACGAAAAATTCAGAGATAAGATTGCTCAAAGCTTACGTGAGAGAATGTCTACAATCCTACTAGAAACAGGTTCAATGCCTGACAAGAAAGAGGTAAAGGATGACCTTTTGAAACTCTACGAAGAAACCCTCAACATCGAGCTGGCACCTGGTAAATTCAACAAGTGGGAAACAGACAAGGTCAAAGAACTCAAACCAAAGTACCAATCGGATGAATGGCTTCACTGGAGACGCGGTGGTAGACTGGATGCTAGAACAGTAAGAATATCGGCTACAACACGCGTGGGGACATCCAATTACAAGGCCCCAGGAGGCCTCATGAGAGTGACTGCAGAAGAGGTCGAAGGTAGGTTAAACGAAATTGTCATCAGTGGTGACTTCTTCATGTTACCTATGGATGCGATTGCAAACCTCGAGAACACTCTCAAAGGAGCAAAGACAGAGAATGGAGACGTCCTCAACAAGGTCAAGGATGCTTACTCAAGATACGACATCGATTCACCTGGGGTGACACCAGAAGATATTGAAACTGCTATCAAATTAGCTTTTGAGCAGAAATAGAATTAGAAGAATCCATAAGGATGTGTATGTGAATCGAAACTGACGGAGGAGCTTGGTTTCGTGAGCGACGATTCTCTACTATCTTTTCGTGTGAATGCACCTGGAAGAGTCTGCTTATTTGGAGAGCATAGTGATTATTTGGGTTTGGACGTGATTGCTGCAGCGATAGATCTAACTATTGAGATTGTCGCAGCACCACGTGAAGACAACACAATTCGAATTAGCTACCTCGATCTAAACAAGTCTGACGAATTTTCACTAGATTCAGAGATTCAATATAGAACACAGAGAGATTACATCAGAAGTGCATTCAATGTGATGGCTCGTAAGGGGATAAGTCCAAGACATGGGTGGGATCTGCAAGTTAGAGGGAAAATTCCAATTGGCGCAGGTCTCTCAAGTTCCTCTGCTATGACCGTAGGAGCGATCAGAGCAATTCTTGAGATGTCTGAAGAGAGTGTTCCTCTTAATGAAGTTGCATTGAGGGCGTACGACGCGGAGGTTGCTGAATTTGGCGAGAGTGGAGGGACCATGGACCACTATGCATCAGCAATTGGTGGCGTCATTCATGTAGACACTGTAGAAAATAGGGTGGCCCAACTTGCAGCAAAATTAGACTCCTTTGTCATTGGTGATTCAGGAGAGCAGAAAGAGGATACTGTTGGAGACCTTCGATATATCCGGACCACAGTTGAGGGGGAGTATGAAGAGATTGGTAAACAACTAACATCATTTGATAGAAGGAAAACTCCTGTAAACAGTGTCTATGAGCTTAGGCAGGAAGCCCCGAGCAAGGAGAGAAACATGGCAGAAGCCACACTTCGCAATAGAGACCTCACTAATAGAGCAGTTAGATTACTGAGTAATCCGTCGCCCGACAATACTGAACTTGGAGAGATGTTGAAGGAGCATCATGAGATATTGAGGGATGATTTGGAACGTTCCACACCGAAAATTGAGAGAATGATTACTGCGGCCTACGATGCAGGAGCACTTGGATGCAAGATCAATGGAAGTGGCGGTGGTGGATCTATGATGGCATATGCAGTAGGACGTGAACATGAAGTTGCAACATCAATTGAGAAGGCGGGAGGAAATGCCTATATCGTGAACGTGGGGAAAGGAGTCACTCTTTCCAGAACCATCTAGCTGCTATCAGCAAGGTCCTTCATTCTAGTTTCTACAATCTCTAGGACTTCAGCCTTGAGTTTTGCACCATCAGTCAAGAGTTTCTCTACTTCTTTCGCTGTCTTGTTCGTGAAGGTCTTGTCAGCGATATTACCTAGATTAATCCGTACATTCAATGCAGCACCCTCAATGGAAGCCATGAGTGCATGCGCCGCAACGCCAGCATCAGTAATCGCATTGATATTTCCCTTCTCGGCCGCAACTCTTGCATGGGTCAATGCATTGAATGAGTGCTGCATGGTACTCAACGGAATCTTGGCAGCTTCAATAGTTGCCTTCTCAAGCGTTGTTTCCTTCTTCTTCTTGTCTGCAGCGGTTTCTGCAGGAGCCCTCATTGCATCCATGACAACATCAAAAGCTTCAGAGTCTTTCTCTATGTTGTCCATGAGTATGCCCCTGTCGTTATCACAGGCATGACGATGTTTGACCATCTCCTCCTAGATACCAGCAAATTTGCGGCCAGAGAGTGATAGTCCAGTAACCATACAGATCAGACCAGCACCGTAAGAACCGAGAGCAGCAGCAACACTGCCGCCACCAGGAGTGGCTCTAGCTCGACGGACCTGATTACCAAACTCAATCATCGACATCTCAGTGAAGGACTTCTTAGTTGGATCAGACTCACCCCCAAGATAATAGAGGTCGAGGATCATCGACTCCTCCAGCTTCTCAGGTTGAATGTAGTATCTAACTGCATCAAGCAAAGCAAATAGAGGGACCATTCCCACTATCTCGGTTTCAATCACAGAGGCTCCGAACCCCCTTGCTTCATTTCTCACGACTTCAAGTACTTGGTGAATCTTCGTTCGTTTTGGATGAGTTAGATTCAGTGAAACCTGTACACAGTTCTTTGCAGGGAGGTCAAGACCAATCCCCTGAACATTGACAAAACCGCCAGTCGTGGCACGAACAGCATCTGCACATACCTTGGCCACCTCGAGATTTGTTGTGCTAAGATTAAAGTTGATAGCAATCAGGAAATTGCGAGCCCCCGTGGCTGTTGCACCAGCTGTTGGGTGTATTTTGTTTGGTCCATAATCAGGTTCTTTCTCAGGGTTCGTGCCGATCTCATCCCTGAGGGCTTCAAATTCTCCCTCACGTATGTTCGGGAGGTCTACTCTGTCAGGACGTGTTGCGGATTTTGAGTAGAGGAAAACGGGGACTTTACACTTCTTTGAAAACTCTTCAGCAAACTCTTTGGAGAGTTCGATGCATTCACCAATTGTGGTTCCATGAAGAGGAATGAAAGGCACAACATCAACCGCGCCCATTCTTGGATGGGCACCTTCATGTTTGGTAAGGTCTATTTTCTCAACAGCAAGTTCTGCAGCCTTCATTGCGGCATTCTTCACCTGCTGAGGTTCGCCAATAAAAGTGAAGACTGAACGGTTGTGATCCGGGTCAAATTCTATGTCTAGAAGGCGAACACCCTCAACACTCTTAATAGCGTCTGCCAAGGCATCAATGACCTTCTTGTTTCTGCCTTCTGAAAAGTTGGGTACACACTCAACTACTTTCACAAGATTCACCCGTGCCGGTTCGATGAGCCCATCTACAAAAGGGTTTGGGCCAGCTCATACTTATTGATAGTACACCGGGTGTTACGTTTTTTTCAGGTACTCAGCAACCTTTTCTGTTGCAACTTGACAACTATATAGCTCCTTATGGACCTTGAATCCCAGGCGTTTATTAATTGCCAGCATCGGTTTATTAGATGTAGCATTCTGAGTTGTGATAGTCTTGATATCAGGAAACTCATTACGAATCTTTAGAAGCATCGCAGCCTTGAGCCACTTTCCTTTTCCACTTCCACGGTACTTCTCCGGCACACCTGTGAGTGCTTGGTATAATAGAGGTGCATGCTTGGGTTCATAATAGATATCTGTCAAGCCAGCAATATCACCATTCTTCTCCCGAAGCATTGCTGTAATCCATGTAATTCCAGTATCCTTAGCCCGTTGCTCCTCCTTTTTCCATAATTCAGGAGTAAATACAATATCACCTCTATTTAGTTCATCAAGAGGTGCCTGATTGAAAACCTCAGTGTAAACCCTGCAATACTCTTTGAGAATTTCATCAGGTATTTCTGTGTGGAATTCCAGCTTCGATTCTGGTGAACGTTCAGGACCTTCTTTCACCCACTGCTCAACCATTTTCCAGTCAATATCTTCTAGGTTTGTCCTATTATCTCGTTGGGTTAGTGCTTCCTGTGCACCAAGTTTTTTGAGAGCTTTTCTCCCATCATCTTGAGATGTTCCAGTCATAATGAGTGATTTTCCATTTTCCTGAGCGTGTTTGACTACTAGTTTCATTAGTTCTCGAGCAATACCTTGCCTGCGATAGTCCTTCAAAACATACAGCAATGTTCGTAGGATGTGTTCATTCCCAGGGTATGAAGGGGTGCCTTCACTAACAAATCTAGTTCTGAGCAGTGCTATCATCTCGTTTGGATTGTCTCGTTTTGTCACATAATACGTAAAGACCTCAAAGTCTTCATAGACCGAGTCCATCCAGACTTCTTCCTTCTCATCGTCAAAAATGGGATCACCAGGATAGTCCTCTTCAGACATCTTTCTACGAAAAATATGATACATACTCCACTCTTCTCTTGAAGCCTTACGAAAATCAATTGGTTTGATTTCAAACTCCATCATTACATCACTTCCCCAAGGGAAAATTGTGCTGCAAAATGGAACAGAACTTTGTGATAAATCATTCACTTCAATTGTTATCGACACACCAGTGCTGTGTACGCTGCTAATACATTCTTCAGAAGCATAGCAATGGTCATTGGTCCGACTCCACCAGGTACCGGAGTGACACATAATGCCTTTTTCTTCACTTTCTCAAAATCTACATCACCATGGGGAGTGGCTACATCGATAATTACCGATCCTTTTTTGACCATGTCTTCAGTTATGAAAAATGGGTCTTCATCACTTGTACGTCTACCTATAGCAGTGACTAGAACATCAGCCTGTTTCGTGAAGGCATGTAGGTCTTTTGTACGTGAGTGACAGACAGTGACTGTTGCATTTCGGTTGAGTAACAGCATGATGAGAGGTTTCCCAACTATATTTGATCTATTGATAATCACAGCCTGTTTTCCAGACAGGTCATTCCACCCTATTCGGTCAAGCATTGTGACAATTCCGTGAGGCGTAGCTGCACTTAGATCCTCTTCACCGTAAAAGAGGCGGTATACATTGGCAGGGGAGAACCCATCAACATCTTTCAGTGGGTCTATGGCACTGATGATGGTCTTCTCGTCAATCTGTTTTGGAAGTGGTAATTGAACAAGAATCCCATGTACTGTCTTGTCAGCATTGAGCTTTCGGATCAATTGAAGAAGTTCTTCCTGAGTTGTTGTTTCTGACAAGTCATGATGTTCTGAGAGAATACCAGCTTTGTTTGATGCTTTGTGTTTCATTCGAACATACATCTGCGATCCTGGATCCTCTCCGACTATGATAGTAGCAAGTTTGGGTGAAACTCCATGTTTCTCAACCAGTTTCTCGACCTCAGCCTTGACCTCGCTTCTGATGCGATTGGATAGTCGACGACCCTTTATGACATGGTCCTCACAGATTGGCTTTGGTTCATCATCTGACATGAATTCACCTCTTAGAATACACCACTGATGTTTCCATCGGCATCGACGTCCATTCCTTCGGCTGCTGGCTCTTCGGGAAGTCCAGGCATAAGATTGATGTCACCCATGTATATGACAATAAATCCGGCACCATTGCTAACATCGGCTCCATCGACTTCAACCTCGAAATTTGTCGGTCGGCATCGTAGACTTCTTGAGTCAGATAGACTGAATTGCGTCTTTGCAACACATATGGGTAGATTACCGTAACCACGTTTCTCAAGTGATCGAATTCGCCCTTTCGCACCAGCTGTATAGAGAACATCGTCAGCTCCATAGATCTTCTGAGCAACTTTCAAAATCTTAGTCTTAATTGGATCTTTAAGATTGTAAGTATACTTGATTCGTTTAACAGGTTTCGTTTCAATCGATTCAATGATAGTCTGTGCAAGAGCCTTGCCACCTTCACTGCCTTTGGCAAAGACCTCCGAAACTTCCATTTTCCAACCTTTGGATTCGCAGAATGATCTTAGTTGGTCTATTTCTTCGTCAGTATCATCAGGAAACCGATTGAGCGCTATGACTGCTGGAACTCCAAAATTATTGATATTCTCTACATGCTTCTCAAGGTTGGGAAAACCTGCTTGGAGATCATCACACCCATGATATTTCAAAGCACGAATTGTAGTAATCACAACACAAGTATCTACATTGAAGTTCCCAGCTCGGGTTACGATATTGAAGAACTTCTCAGCGCCTAAGTCAGCACCAAATCCAGATTCGATTACGACATAGTCGAACAAGCGTAATGCAATATCAGTACTAATTATCGAGTTTGTGCCATGTGCAATGTTTGCGAAGGGTCCAGTATGAATTATGGCGGGAGTGCCTTCTTGCGTTTGTACCAAGTTGGGTTTGAGAGCATCTCGCAAAATGACGGCCATAGCTCCTGTAGCCTTAATATCATTGGCAAACATATCTTTCAACTGCTCTGACCGACCGATGAGAATTCTCCCTAGCCGCTCCTTTAGGTCGTTATAATCATTTGATAATCCGAGAATAGCCATCACCTCAGAGGCTGAAGTGATCACAAAGTTATCCTCACGTGGGAATCCATCAAACCTTCCACCCAGACCTACAATGACCTTTCTCAATGCACGGTCATTCATGTCAACATTGCGAGGCCAATAGGTTCTTCGAACATCCAATTCAGGCTGACAATCGTGTTGAATATAATTGTCAATCATAGCTGAAAGTAGATTACCAGCTGCTGAAACTGCTGGGAAGTCTCCAGTAAACATCAGATTGATCTTTTCAAAGGGTTCAACTGTGGACTTCCCACCACCAGCCGCACCTCCTTTTATACCAAAAACGGGACCTAAAGATGGTTGCCTAAGGGTCACAACTGCTTTGTGCCCCAATGAATTCAATGCCATAGAGAGACCAATTGAGTTGGTCGTCTTACCCTCTCCCGCTGGAGTGGGATTTGTTGCTGTGACAAGGATGAGCTTGCCCTTTCGTTCTCCCAGCTCTTTCCTGATATTCAGGCGAATCTTTGCCATATACTCTCCATAGTGTTCAAGATACTTCTCATCAATACCAGCTTTTTTTGCCACATCAGATATCGGAATCATGATCTCACTACCCAATACAGTTGTCAAACATTTTTTCCGATGGTTCACTCACTGATAAACCAAGCTTTCCGGCAAAGGAGAAGTGTTGCGTAGATTATCAGACTTAATTGATTGAGAATTGATTTCTACGATATGAGAGGAAGGGTGTTCACATTTTCAGTTGTAGTAGTTCTTTTTGTTTCAATGCAAGTTCTAACAATTCTGATAGATGCTCAAAGTGACCATCCAGTTGAGGTGTGGCCAACGATGGGATGGGTGACCGCGAATCCAGAAACACAGGGCATGGACTCTACTGCTCTTGGAGCAGTCTATAATTATGTCGAAACATCAAGAGCGGATGTTCGTAGCCTTCTTGTTGTAAGACATGGATATATTGTAGCAGAGGAATACTTTACACCACAGCTCTATGATGTCAACAACACGCACATCCTCTTCTCAGTGACCAAGAGTGTTGTTTCATGTTTGATTGGTATCGCTATTGACTTGGGCTTTATCGACAACACTAGTCAGTTGTTACTAGATTTCTTCCCAGAGAGGACAATTGCTAGCATGAGTGCATGGAAAGAAAACATCACTCTAGAAGATGTACTCATGATGCGGTCAGGATTTCA
>JBHLPA010000264.1:0-4142 GCA_048939935.1 Promethearchaeota archaeon
CGGCATAAGTACCAACATTTCCAGAAGCACCATAGATTAGGACTTTCTGACTTGGCTGAATGTTTGCTTTCTTGAGAACCTTTGCTGCGGTGACTCCACCCCCAAGAACTGGTACTGCTTGTTCATATGAAACACCCTCAGGAATGGTTGCAATCATACTATCCTCTGGAATACATTTGTATTGAGCGTAACCTCCTAGACCATCCCAAAATGTTGATGCGAAAACTCGATCACCAACTTGGAACTTGGTAACCTCTGAACCAAGAGCCTCAACCTCACCTGCTATCTCCATCCCCAGTATGTCCTTTTTGGGTCTCGACCAACCCAAGAACAAACGAGCGGCTAACTTCTGACCAGATGAGAGGTCAAGTAGGCCTCGCATTTTCACATCTCCAACAGATACAGTTGTAACATGAATCTTGATGAGAGCCTCATCATCTTTCGGAGTTGGCTTCTCTCTTTCTGCAACTTGGAGGACATCAGGAGGTCCATATCTATTTGTAACCATCGCTTTCATTTTTCGCAATCTCGCATAATTATTGAGGCACAGTTTTCACTTATCATAAATATTCCGGAGAAACATGGCGACTGGGTGCTTTGATAGACCTTGGAAAGCTCAGCGTTCTTCATTTTAACAAGCACATCTTGATTTCGCGAGGACTGAAGACTAAATTGACATTATTGCTGTTGATTTTGTGTTTCTGCTTTTCCAATCCGTTAATCATAATCTCTGTAATCGAAGTAAAGGATTCCTCAACCTCCAAAGGTGCTGTTATTTCTGCATTGTCAATATTGAACATTGTCAAAAGAACTGCATTGTTCCGAACTCGCATTGAGGAGATTCTTATTCGCGGGTCACTAATTTTGACTATCGGAGTACACAGTTTGGGAGTTATATCTGAATGATTCAAGTAAACAGCTAATGCATTCTCAGAATCTGCATCTGCAATGTTTGAACTAACATATAATGGCGCATCCTTTGAATGTACTGAGAAACCATAATTGTATACATATTCAGTTCCTATTTCTTGAGCACCTGGTGTTTCCTCTCCTGGTCCAGCATGGTAAGGTCTCTCAGGAATATCATCTCGAGAGAGCCACCCGATTGAGCGATTGAGTGTTACTGCAATTCGGTTGCGATTCACAAGCTCGACCTCAGGTAGACCTGTATTGAAGATAGTTATTGCTCCAGTTCCTTTTTCATCATTGACCCGGATGAATCGCTTTTGTGGTTGTATTCCTGAAGGTGTTTCGGAATAAGAAGAGTGTGTTTTCTCTTGCTCATCCTCCTCAGGAATTTTTTCTGGCGAACCACTTCGTTCAACAACACCAAAATGAGTTGCAGTTATAGACTTCTCTGACTCAAATGGAAGGTCAAAGCAGATTCTCAGTCTGTGATCCTTTGACCAGTTCGTGAGTTTTGTTGTCACCTCGATTCTTGGTGTATCACGATAGAACCTAAAAGTTGATTCAACAGGCATTCTTAATTTGCCAGTCCGTTTCTCTCTCGAGTCATCCACACACTCAAACACTTCAATCTCCATCTTCTGGCGAATCTCAGCTATGATTGGACCATTCGAAAGAATCTGACGCTTTACATTCTTGACAACAGCTTTCTCAGGACTCACTCTACCAAAAGTATACTCATCACCACGGTCCCCATAATCTTCGAAGAAATGCAATCTATCGAATTTCAAATCTAGCAGTTTATTGAGGACACTTAAAGATCCATCCTTATTGAATGAAACTGAATAGAAACGATTACTAATCTGATGTTCAGTAACTTGTAGATTGTTTCTAGATGAATCCGGAAACTCAGCAACGGTAAGGAATTTTGTGAAAGTCCATGGCTGAACCGGAACTACTGAAGCATACATATTCTGAGTAGGTCGTGCTGCAATGAGATGGATCTTTTTGTATTTCTTGCTATAGATTAGCTCACGAGCGTTCCGTTTGAATTCCTCAAAATCCAGGTCCCCCACGAGGTGTGTATCTGAAATAAAGCGGAGTTCGAGCAGACCCGGTTCATCACCATCATAGAACTCAATATCATTGACATAGAAATTCATGAATTTCCTACCCGGTAAGAGGCTAAAGCCCATCCTTGCTGTTCTCATACCTACAGTTGTTTCAAAGAAGATGTCATCTCTCGATTCTAGTCGCTGAACATCATAGATAGATCCATTAGGTGCTTGTAATCCATTGATTATTTCATTCCTTGGTGCTTCAAATTCAATGTAGACTGGGAATTCCAGACTTCCTCCTGAATTGAAAACAAGAACGCTTGATTCTTTGGAATTCGATTTCAAATTCAATTCATCAAATAACTTGACTGCATTATGGACAATGCTTTCTCCAATAGACTCAGCCCATGAGAAACGAGCCTTCATCTCCTCGTGGGTGCGGTCAACAGAACAACCACATATTGAATCATGAGGATGATTTCTCAATAACCATTTCCAGGCAGTTTGCAAATAACTAGTCGGATATGGTATTTGTAACGAGAACCAGAGGTATGTACTAATAGGCTCGACCTTCCGTATTAACAGGTCTTCAATTTTCTGATTCCAGATTTTAAACCACATTCTGGTTGAATATGTGTCTTGTAGGATAGGCGCTCTTGCAGGTGATCGAAATTCACCACAATATGTAGGATGTGTATAATCTGATTCCATTGTTGCAGTTTCGAGTTGCTCAACATAATCCGTTAGAGTCCCTAATGAAATATCGACGCCTTCATTCTTCATCTTGTTTACGTAATCTTGTACAAACGCTTGTGGGAATAGATGATCAGAGCCATTCATCAAAAGATATACCGGAACTTGAGAGAACCGGTCCAGAGATGTAGTCACAACACTAACCAGTTCCTTGAATTGCTCATAGTCTGTCGAAAACCTAGAGACGTTTCCATATCCCTCTGGTAAGTATATGGCGGGAATTGTAGTTGAGGACGAAGGATGAGATTTCCAACTAAATGAAGTAGTCATTATCTCTGGAGGAACTCCTCGCCAAAGAACAACTGCCTTGAAGTCGGTGAGGTCACCCAACATCTGTGGAATAGCACACGAATAACTGAACATATCTGGTAAGTAACCAATCTTCATTTGTGGAATACGAAGCTGCGTTGTGAGATCATGACTGTACTCGATATTACGAAGTAGACTCTCACCACTTACAAGCCATAAATCAGGCAACAAATACCAAGGACCTACGGTTATCTTGCCATCACGAATTTGTTGGAGTAGTTCATCACTTCTATCCTCCCGTATCTCAAAATAATCCTCGAGAACCACGGTTTGGCCATCTAACATGAATCTGTAATCCTGTTTCCTTAGAATTTCAAGAAGTTCATCCACAAGATCAACTAGCATGTATCTGAATCTCTGGAAGGGCAGATACCATTCTCTATCCCAATGAGTGTGCGGCACTATAACGATCTTTTTGGGGCCCATTTTCATCTCTCCAATATTGTAATAGATTATACCCTACGATTCATCTTTTGACTCTCTGTAGAGTCTTTCGTAAACCTTGGATATCTTTCCTTCCTTCTGAAGGTATTCGATGTATTCCTTTTCTTTCTGAAGATGTGTCATGCTTAACTCGGTCTTCTTGGCAATCCACTCTTTACCATCCAATGTATACCACTTCCAGAATACTAGTGCACTAATTGCAAAACATATTGCAGAGAATAAAGCATAACCTATCATAATGCCATAAATTGCAGAACTGGATTGCACAACCTGCGTATTGTCAAATCCAAATCCACTAATAATAAGCAGAAAAATAGCATTAGCAATAGAGATTGCAGGTTTTGTGAGCAAGGCATTCATGCCTGCATATGTTGTTTCTCTTCTCTTGCCGGTCAGTAGTTCATCATAATCAATGACATCAGCCAATATCGGTGACCATATCAGAGTAACTGGAGCCAGACTTATTCCCACTACTATCAGACTAAGGATTACTAAAATCAGAATACTATTGGCGAAAAATAAGGATGCAAGTCCTGCACTGGTCATTAAAAGTCCTATGACATAGATTTGTTTTAGTCCACGTTTCCGCACCATCCTATCAGCAATAAAACTGAACATCAACATAAGAATAAAAATAACAAATAGTGGTAAGGAGGCTTCGAAACCTTGTAG
>JBHLPA010000265.1:0-4130 GCA_048939935.1 Promethearchaeota archaeon
TTCATGCTTCTAGAACGGGCTAAGATTGTGGTAGAACCTGCGGGCTGTGTTGGGCTTGCTGCATTTCAACATGGGAAAATCAATATTAAAGGAAAGACCGCTGTTGCTGTTCTATCTGGTGGAAACATCGATATGTCCTTCCTGTCGAAGGTCGTCGAAAAAGAACTGTTCAGACTAGGTCGATCTATTAGAGTCAAAGGTTCTATCCTTGACCGTGTTGGAAGTATGAATAAGGTCCTCAGTATTGTTGCTGAGTCTGGTGTGAGTGTGATTGAGCTAAATCAAGACAGATTCGATCCAGATATTCCTCCAAATAGAGCTGAGCTTGAGATGATTCTAGAGGTTCCAGATGACAAGGCTGTAAAGCAAATGTTGAAGATGCTCGATCAGCAAGGACTCAAATTTGAGATTACTGAGGATTGAAACATATCCTCCTCTGAGCGGCATAACTTCCATAATAAGGGGATTAACATCTTACGGATTAGACGATGAACGGACTAGATGAGTGGGATGGTGGTCACCAGAACTAAAGAAAGTAAGAAGGCATTGACCATAATTGCTGACCATGTATTCTCAAGCTTGAATGACGACCATGCTGTGATAATTGAAGTCAGTATTAGAATGATGAAAACTCGAATCCATACAACCCCAATGAGAACAATCCTACCTCCTTCCACTCCCACAGATGTAGTTCCGAGAATGGTGACGATTGTAAGTAACACGACGAGGGCGAACTTCATGGCGAGTATGATTAGTACTGTAACTACTTTGCGATAGCTTCCGCTCCAATCATATTCAATGACTGGTTTTCCTACCATTTCAACAACACTAGGTTGCATTCCCCGAATCCATGCTGCATCAAGAAGAAAGAAGGGAACCGATAAGAGGGCAAGAATAAGTAGATTTGTCCATCGTATACCAACTGGCCATCTCATGAATTCTAACAGGATATGCGGTTGCGTTTGGGAGGCTCCAGCTAGTCCCACCCAAATTGACAACCATATGATTCCTGCTGCCGCTACTGGTATGCCCTTCAGGATATCAAAAATAACCTCACTAGTGTTTCCCCTTATGATTCCCACTGATTGTAATGCACTGTTCTCATTGTCTTTTCCCAAAAATACATACATTAACGTCAAAAGTACTATGGGACTTAAAATGAGGAACAATACCAGTCCGGTCCCAGACATCGAGCGTAACAAAGAGATGCCAATATTCTCTAGGTTGAGTCCAATCAGTGCTGATATGATAAAGATGATGATTACACTTCCTCCAAGAATAGAACTTTTCTCGAATGTCTTTCGTAAATTGTATGCTTCGATATCAATTGGAGTCTGCTTTGATCTCCATTTTTCTGGAATGACACTATAAGTCAGCCACATTACAGGAATGATTCCTGCAAATATGAAAAATGTCGCAAGAACGGTTGCAATGCTTTTGTTGAGGAAGACCTGATCTGTCGGGTCTCGGGTTTGCAATATCTGGTCATCGCCTTGAACTCCCTGTACTAACCACGAAACTGCTTCACTGACTAGACTCTTGTCAACAACCTCAAAGACATGATTGGATGGACCAAAGACCAGTCTGTATGCTGTCTGATTATCTAGTGAGCCGTATGTAATTCCAGCTTCTGCTGATGCATTTCCTGTTGCGGTTCGTATCGCTTCTAAAGCGTCAGCTCGCGAAACTATCTCGTCATAGTACCCTATAGCAAACAGGAGATTATTCGGAAAGGCAACATACTCATCATTTGATAGTTTCCCCACATCGCCAACAGCGACATATGCTTTGGGAGCAATTGGAAAGTTACTCAGTTCAAGGGCTATTCTGAACCCAAGAGAGTGCGTGAGAACTCCGTAGCTCTGATTGTCCACACTAGTATAGGTTGTCTGAACATAGCGAACTGCAGCATACGCATCTACCGCCATTTCATAAGTATCAGTGAGATTGAATTCGAGCGTCGAGTCACCATGACCAGGTAAATCCAAGGAAACTACTGTGAAGTTACGTCTGGCAAGCTCCACATTGAATGCATAGAGACCCTCCTTTGTACCTGTGAGACCATGAATTGTCAAAACAACCGGCATCGGTTCATAGTGATTAGCGCTTCTTGGCGAATAAATCAGGAGATTAATTGAATGCCCAGGTGAGGTCTCTATGGTTACTCTCTCAACAGATATCTCTCCCATTCCTCTATCGACCGCCCATGACAGATAGAATGAAGACCCTATCGATATGATAAGAATCAAGATGGTGAAGTAGAGCGGCCGCCTATCCATAAAGTTCACCGTTTCAATGGTTTCTTTGCCACTCTCATTGACATAAAGGTGACGATATTCTAAGATTACTCAGGGGTTTCTTTGAACCCCCGTTTGCTAGTACTTGATACCGAGTTTCTTTGAGAGCTTCTCAAGCATGGCTTTGACCATTGCTGCTAAGTCATAGTCAGGTTTCCATCCCCATTCTTCACGAGCTGCACTATCATCAATTGTTGCTGGCCATGATTCAGCAATCTCTTGTCTATAATCAGGTTTATAGCTAATCTCAAACTCAGGAATATACCTCTTGATTTCTGCTGCAATATCCTCAGGAGCAAAGCTCATGGCTGTGATGTTGAAGCTTCTGTGTTTTAGTTTGTTAACGTCAGCTTCTATGAGGTCTATTGTACATTTCAGACAATCGTCCATATACATCATGGGTAGGTGTGTTCCCTTATCTAAGAAGGAAGTGTACTTCTTGTTCTTAAGGGCTTCATAGAATATCTCAACGGCATAGTCTGTTGTTCCGCCACCTGGGAGTGCCTCAGCACTGACGATGCCCGGGTACCGAAGAGAACGAAAATCCAAACCGTAACGTTTGACATAGTATTCTCCCCAAAGTTCGATAAAGACCTTCGATATTCCGTATGCTGTCGTTGGTCTCATGATGACATCGTTTGGTGTGTTTTCTTTTGGAGTGCTTGGTCCAAATGCTGCAATTGAGCTTGGAATCATCACTTGGTCTAGTTTGAGAATTCTTGCTGCTTCGAGGACATTGTATGCCCCCTCAATGTTTGTCCTGTACGCTAGCTGTGGATTATTCTCTCCCTTTCCTGAGAGTATTGACGCATTATGAACTACGATGTCAATGTCGTTATCAACGAGCATGGCATGAAGCTGATTTGTATCTAGAACATCCAATTGGAGGTAAGGTCCGTCCCTTTTGAGAATTTCAGGAGGTTTTTTTCTTCCAGTGGCAACAACATTCTCGCCGCCGTGCATCTTCCTAAGAGCTCCAACCAGCTCAGTTCCGATTTGTCCATAGCTACCTGTCACTAAGATCCGTTTCATTGTATCAACACTCAGGATTTAATGTGAACCAAGCCTGAGGCCCAAAAGACCCTGTTTTAAGTGTTGACCTTTGATTACTCAAATCACAATTTTTGTTCTAGGATTAGATTGATATCACTTTGAGAATATGGTAAATATGTTCAACGGAATCAGGAGGAGCTATTTGGAGATACATCCTGACTCAGTACAACCCGTTGAGGGTATGAAACATGCAAATTAGAGATACTTACACAGTTTTCTGCATTGCACTGATTGTTGTATCTTTGATTGCATACACACAACCACTCAGTCAAGTTGAGATCTTGGCTGATAATTCTCCGAAATCTGATGTACAACTAAGAAATCCAACAGATACTGCAATCCAAAGCTCCACTTTGGAATCTGTCGAGCTCTCATGGACCTCTCGAGATGATGATATACATAGAAATCTCACCAACTCTATCGCTACAGGAGACCATGTTGTCCTGCGAGTAGATGCCAACAATATGCTGATTCAAACTTCCCGCCTCTTGTTTCACCCGTACTTTTCAGACACTCAGCCACTCATCATAGCTTCAGAGGGATACAATCCATTTGTTGAACCCATATCACCTGACGATGCAGAATTACAATGGTTCTATTTCACTGGCCTTATCACAGGAATGGTCGTCACCCTTGTCGGGAATTTTTCCAGTAGTGACTGTGATTTCATGGCGTGGTCTGGAGATATCAATGAGCTTAATTATTCAAACAATATTATCGGATCATCAATGGTGACTATAAATAATCCTGAAGTTACCTCATTCGTCTGGGAATCTGACA
>JBHLPA010000013.1:0-16684 GCA_048939935.1 Promethearchaeota archaeon
AATCTTTGTAAGGTTCTCAGAAACAGTGCTCCTGCTATAACCAGTGACCTCCATGATCTCCTCTTGGGTTATCGGATCTGGGCTGAGGATTAGCGCAAGGGAGACTGCGGCAATTTCTCTTCTTCTCCCCACCGGTGTAGCTTTATCCAAAGTCATTTTATTGACTACGTTACATTGACAAGACATGGTCGAAGTATTACGCAAAGTAGTCCCTTACGGATTCGATGAAGCGGTAAAGAAAGTTGAATACGCTTGTGATAGCGAGGGATTTGGAATACAACTCACAAAGGGAGTACACGACATTTTCAAACAGAAACTTGGGATTAACGATTATCCCAAGTACACAGTGATTCTTGTATGTAATCCGCAGTTAGCAAAGACAGCTCTTGACATATCAAAAGATATGGGTACGATCTTCCCTTGTAGTTTTGCTATCTATGAAGAGGATGGGAAAGTCAAAGTTGCTCACACATCAGTCATGAAAATTGGCGTTGAAATAGGTCTTGTATCCGGAGAAGATATGGACCCCCTTATTGAAGAGACTGGAAAGCGAATCCGGAAAGTCTGGGATAAAATCTAAGAAATTCGAAAGCTTCAGAAGAGAGGGATTCCTCACCAAAATCATGGACGAGAAGATTCGTGAACAATGGGAGAGTAATGCTGAAGCATTCTCAGGTCTCATTAATGGTGAGGGAACGCCTCATCACAAAAAGATACTGAATCCGTGTGTAGAGAGTTTACTCGGTAACGTGAGAGGTAAGAAATTTCTTGATGCAGGATGTGGAGAGGGGTACTTAGCGAGACATTACGGTAAGAAGGGTGCGATGGTGACAGCCATTGACTTGTCTCAACATCTTATTGACACCTCAAAAGAGCTTACAGAGGGAACTGGTCTAACTGTTGACTATCGTGTAGACGATATCTGCCGCATGGAGTCGATTTCCAATGTAGAGTTCGACATGATCCTATGCAATCTCGTCCTACTCAATGTTTCATGCCTGGATGAAGCAATGAAGGAATTCTACAGGGTATTAAAAGTAGGAGGCATACTTGTATTCTCAATAGTTCATCCTGCATTCAATTTCTATGGTCCTGGTTCATGGCAGATGGGGGAGAAAAATCCTGAAACAAACAGACGGGAAGGGATTTACTTCAAGGTGGACCGTTATTTCGAAGAGGAGGAGTACGAACGCTATTGGAAGACAAGAAAAGGAGATTCATTCCCTGAACCAATCAGCTTCTTCCACAGGACTCTCTCAACCTATCTGAACTCACTTACAGGAAGTGGGTTTCGACTGCTAACTTTTGAAGAACCCCGACCTATTGATGACGACACGTTCTTTGATAGAGAGCGACGAGTGCCATTCTTTGCTGTATTTAAGGCAGTGAAAGAAGAATAGATTGCCAAGACTAAACCCTTTTCCGTGATTCTACAAAATAGTCGGCAGGTGTGCCTTGTGAGTGAAGAACCAAAGTTATTCCCTGTGAAACTTGTCTGGACTGGGGGAAAGAGTGGGAGTCTTGCCGTTGAGGGAAAAACTGCAATTAAGACAGGAATTCCATCGGGCGGTCCAAAGAAAGTCAAATATCACTCTCCTGAAGACCTCTTTGTTGCATCAGCAACGGTTTGCTACATGAATGGGTTTGTCGAGTTCACACAAAAGATGCGTATCGAGTTCAAATCTTTTGAGTGTGATGCAGTTGGAATTCTTGAGAGAGTTGGTAGAAGTTTTGAAATCACCAGGATAGAAATGAGTGCCAAGGTGGGAATCGGTTCGGAGGATGTTAGGAGGAGAATCAACCGTGCTCTTGAACTCGCAGCCAAATATTGCTTTGTGGGCAACTCGATGAAGTGCCCAATCACACACGAAACCCAGGTATTTGTTCAGTGATATAACCAAACTCTTTTCGGTAGGTGTGAGTCCACAGATTACAGTGAAAGAGATGACAGATGATGTCCATAACTACAAGGTGAATGTTGAGTGGAAACATGGCAAGGTCGGGGATCTTAGTATTGAGGGAAAGCCAAAGATAGAGATTGCAACCCCACCAGATTTTGATGGGCCGGAAGGAATAATCTCTCCCGAAGACCTCTTTGTAGCATCAGCAACCTCTTGCCTAATGACCACGTTTGTGACATTCACAGAGAAGATGCGCTTCGATTACAAGTCGTTCTCATGTGAAGGCCATGGTACACTTGAGAGAGTGGAAAAGGGATTTCAATTCACGAAACTGGTTCTTAAGGCCAAAGTCAAGGTTGAGTCCGAGGACCTCAGATCCAAGGCTGAAAGGGCGCTTGAGCTTGCAGGGAAGTATTGTCTTGTTTCAAACAGTATGAAGTGTCCCACTGAACATGTGAACGAGGTCATAGTGGGATAAAGGAAATGATTGGAGCGACGCATGTCGTCCAATCGTTCTTACTCTTCTGTAGGTGGAAAAATGTAGATCACTTCATCAGATTCAGGGAGAGTCACTTCCACAAAACCGTCTTCTTTTGGCTTACCGAATTCGAGTTTCTCCACACCATGCATCGCTTGAAGGTCCTTAGACCACGGCTTCAGATTGGCAGAGATATATGCCTTAGGAAGACCCTGTCTCAGAGAGAGACCACTTTCACGCTTATATTTCCAGAAACCTGAGTTTGTCTGTATCAATAGCTCTGTATGTTTTGTGAGATCTGATTTCCACTCTTTGTTAGATGAGGGGTAGCTGTGATGATGGACACCCTTCTCATCATAGATGTCCCTGTATATCCTATCAGTGATGAAGGGAGTCATTGGAGCCAAGGCTCTAGTAATGATTTTCAGCACCTCATGTAGAGTGTACCAAGCTGATTTCTGCTCATCCTCTGTGAACTGCCCGTCCGAATTGAATGAACGTCCCTTAATCATCTCCAAAACATGATCTGCAAAGAAGTTCCATGCGAAACCACGAATCTCGATGGCAGGTTTGTGGAAATCAAGGAGGTTGCATTCTGGCACAATCCTCTCAACCATAGCATTTGCCTCAGCAAGAATCCACTGGTCCACCGCAGTCAATTTCTTGAAAGGAATTGAATCAGGGATTGGAAACATAGAGATGAGCCGTGCTATATTGTAGAGCTTGGTCATGAATTTTGAGATACCTGCTAAGCGATCCTCAGAAAATCTGATATCACTTCCCAAGCCAGCCTCAAGAGCTCCATAGATGCGCATAGCATCAGCTCCGTATTTCTCGACAAAGGGCATGGGTGGAGGTGAGTTGCCTTTCGATTTGCTCATAGCTTCACCCTTATCATCCACAACATGTCCAGCCACCCATATTTCACTAAATGCAGGTTTCCCTGTCAATTGGAATGTTCGAAGCAGAGAATAGTAAAGCCAGGTCCTCACGATATCCTTACCTTGAGGACGCATGACATTGTCAAAGCCTTTCTTGAATAGCTCCTCATTGTACATGTATCCTACTGCTTGCATTCCACTAATCGAAGAGTCCATCCAAGTGTCAAAGGTTCGTTCTTCACCTCTAAAACCCTTCTCAGCACCACACTTCGGGCACTTGGTAAATGGGGGATCTTCTCTCCAAGGTTGATAATATACGGGTTCTTCGGTCAATTCAGGAACTACAGGCTCTTCACAAGAGTTACAATACCAGATAGGAAGTTCAGTGCCATAGTAACGACGCCTGCTTATTGGCCAATCCACTGTCACTCTGTTCAACCAATCGATGAGAACCTGTCTATGGAAATTAGGATAGAATGGTGTGTCAACTGCAATCTTGTGAAGATCCTCTATGAAATCCGTTTGCTTGACATAGTATTCATCCATTGCAATGAACTCAATGGGTGTTCGACTTCGCCAACACTGAGGAACCCTCTGCATGGAATCTTCTTGTTTGAATAGGAGTTTCTTTTCCTTGAGGTCCTCAACTATCTTTTTGCGAGCATCTGCGATCTTCATGCCTGCATATTTGCCTGCAGCCTCAGTCATAGTACCATCAGTTGAAACAGCGGCGATTGGTGTGAGTGCATGGTCACGAAAGGCCATTACATCACCTTGATCACCATAACTACAAACCATGAGGGCTCCCGTTCCAAAATCCATTTGTGCAGTTGGACTCGGGATTATGGGTACTTCCAAGTCAAAGAGAGGTACCATTGCAGTCTTTCCTTGATACGATTTGTATCTCTCATCATCAGGATGAACAAAGACCGTACCACATGCACAAAGAAGCTCAGGTCTTGTAGTGGCGATTTCGAGCGGTTCCATTCCTTCTACATTGAAGTAGAGATAGTGAAGCTTTGTTGGTCTTTCTGCATACTCCACTTCAGCGTCAGCAATTGTTGTACCACATTCAAAACACCAGTTATTGGGTCGATAGTCACTGTAGACTAGACCCTTGTTCCAAATATCAATGAAAGTGGCTTGTGTAACAGCTCTGTATTTGGGGCTGTCAGTTCTATAACTACCCTCGTCCTCGTATGTATTGAATGCAATACCCAGTCTCTTGAATCCATCTAGTGCAATCTTTTCATCCTCATCAAGGCGTGCCTTACATAATTGGAGAAACTTCTCTCTGGGTGTTTCATGCATTCTAATCCCAAGTTCCTTCTCGACACGGACCTCCACTGGAAGACCATTCCGATCAATACCGAGAGGAAAGTTCACCTCAATGCCTTGCATTCGTCTGTATCGTGCAATGGTGTCAATCTGAGTGTAGTGAATAAACTGTCCAACATGCATAGGTCCAGAAAGGTATGGAGGAGGTGTGTCAACAGTATAAATTGTCTTACCTGAGTTCATGTTGAACTCATACGTGTCCTCATGTGCCCATAATCTGAGAATCTCAGCCTCTGCATCGGGCTTCCAACGTTTAGACTTGATTTTTGGTTCTAGCTTCGACAAAAGGATCAGGCTCCTTGATGTCAGCAAGGGTCGGCACTTGCCGCTCAAACTCGAGGTGGTTGTTACTCCTTTAAGAGTTATGGCTAAACAAAACTAACCACACATAACGAAAGAGTTATTCACGGTGTTAACAATTGTTCATCCATGAAGTATCGTAAATTAGGAAGTACCGGTCTCAGAGTATCGCGGTTCATTCTTGGCACCATGCAGATGGGATGGATAGTCAACGAAGAAGAAAGTCACAAGTTATTGGATGCCGCTCTTGAAGCGGGTATAAACACTCTAGACACCGCGAACATCTATAGTAAATGGGGAGAGGGCTCTTATCCTGGAAAGTCAGAGGAAATTATTGGGAGTTGGATTACAGACAGAGGTGTTAGAGATGATATCGTACTGGCTACAAAGGTCAGAGGGGAGATGAGTGATAGGCCTAATGATGGTGGACTCTCTCGACGTCATATTATGGATGCCATTGAGGGAAGTCTTGGTAGACTAAACACAGAATGGGTGGACATCTATTGGAGCCATTTTCCAGATTATGACACACCAATGAAAGAGACCCTGCAAGCGTATACAAACCTGATTGAGAATGAAGCAGTTCACTATATTGGCGCTTCAAATCATACTGCAGCTGAGATAGTCGAATCGCTCTGGGTTAGTGATACGAATGGCTTGGCAAGATACGAGGCAGTTCAGCCCCCATACAGTCTAGCACGGCGACGTGACTTCGAAAAGCATCTCAAACCAGTTATTGAAAAGTATGGATTGGGTGTCACGAGCTATAGTCCCTTGGGAGGCGGGTTCCTCACTGGCAAATATACAAGGGACAAGCTTCCTGACTCGAAAAGAGCGGAAACCACAAAGACACGGTATTTCAAAGACCGCAATTTTAAGATTGTTGACGCACTGAGAGAAATTGCAGCAGCTCATGATGCGTCTATTCCACAGATAGCATTGGCATGGGTTCTTACTCAAAACATAGTAACAGCACCCATAATTGGTGCAAACTCACCAAAGCAGCTTGAGGAGAATCTTATGGCTCTTGATCTCAACCTTACAGATGACGATATCAAGCATCTTAACGAAGTGTCTGATTGGACTGAAATGGATAATTTGGCGCGCTAAAGGGTGTTTTAGTGCGTTTTCAGCTGGTCGAAATATCGACGAACTGGTCTATTCAAGAAAGCTTCATTAATACTGTCCAGTAGAATTACATGTTCATAAGTGCTTCAGGGGACATTCTATGCGAGCCGTACTCAAGATTGGAGGTTCACTCCTCTATGATGAAGATGGTCAAATTCACCTTGACCGGTTGAGAGAGTACGCTGACTCAATCAAGTCCTTAGTCAAGGACGGACATTCACTGGTTGTCATTGTTGGAGGCGGAAGACCAGCACGGATGTACATCAATGCAGCTCGAGCACTTGGTGCAAACGAGGCACAGTGTGATTGGCTTGGAATCAAGGCTGCAAGGAACAATGCAGAGTTGCTCTGTGCGGCTCTTGGAGATTTAGCATATCCCAAGATAATTGATGACTACGACGAGTTAGAAGTGGCGGTCAAGCTTGGGAACGTTGTGTTGCTGGGCGGTATGGTGCCAGGTCAGTCAACAAACGCAGTGGCTGCAGCCTCAGCAGAACTGGTACATGCAGATATGTTATTCAATGCGACCAATGTTGATGGAGTCTATGACCGTGACCCTGAGGAGAAAGGGGCCAAGAAATTGGATACTGTAGATATTTCTCAACTCAGAGAGATTTTGTCTACTGAGGGATTAAAGGCAGGTCAGTACAACTTGTTTGATCCAGTAGCAATTGGAATCGTTGAACGATCAAAGATTCCTACTGTGATCTTCAATGGCAATGACCCTGGAAATCTAAAGAAAGTATTCAACAAAGAGAAGATTGGAACCCGAATCATGCACGACACAAAAGGATGAATCTGACAAGAGGCGATGATGAGGTGAAGAGACTACTCGAAAAGATATTTGCATCCCGCGCACAGACACGTGTTGTCCAACACTTCCTGGACCGACCAAAGGAGTTCTTCAATCTAAGCAGACTTGCTAAGGAAACCGGGCTTGCCCACTCAACAATCCATCGTGTGATGCAACCTCTTGTTGATATGGGCCTCGTGAAAGAAATCAAGGCGGGACAGCAGATTCGACTATTCATCCTTGAAACGGAGGATGACAAGTCCAAGATTATTTCAGACTTCTATGATAAAATCAGACCTCATTTAGAAACCAGTTAGTGCCTTTTCAGACTAGGTCTTTCAGTAATTCATCCAAAACGGCTATATTGAGATGCAATCATCCTGCAGGTTGTGCCGAGGTAGCCAAGCGGCCAACGGCGGTGGACTCAAGATCAGCTAAACATCGCTTTGACTCCTAGGAGAAATCCACTCTCGCAGGAGTACGTGGGTTCGAACAATCATACATTTCGTATGATTGGAACAAATCCCATCCTCGGCACCACTTTCTCGTCTTTCAAATCAATAACAGGTATTCATATAGAAGCTGCAGAATCTGTATTCTTCATTATTAGTGGTCGTGGTGGTATTGGACAAGGATAGAATTCGAGCAGTGGCTGAGGGATGGACATGGAAGAAGATCCCCAGAGCTGATACTAGTAAAGATTGCATAGGTGTGATCTGCGTTTTCCTTTTCATTGTTATAATCTTCATTTTCTATGCTATTATCAACGGATTCTTAGTTCCACCATAGATAATGAGTGTAGTTTTTTTAAAAAGAGGAGTCGTGCTCACCACTTTCTCGCTCTATATGTCAGTTAATCTAACAACATCATTTCAGGTTTTGGTGAAGTCACTTGAGTAAGACACATCAATTCTGAAAGGCAAGTCAAGATGTCTGTAAAGAACTTGCAATTAAAAGCGGAAAATATACGGGTGTGGATGAGTCAGAGAAAGCTTACACTGCTGATTTCTATTTGAATCTATTTTCATTCTCGTTAAGTGAACTGCGACAGACCCACACCCTTGTCAACACGAACAATCTCTTCTAGAAAGGTTGTTCAATCAATGCATATTCTTCTTCAAATTTTTCTAAGAATTCTGTGTACATCTTTAGGAGTACATTTAGATAGGTTTCAAAATAGGGTGTTATTTCTGGTCGCTTTAGATTCTCATTTATCTCTTTTATACGACCATTCAGATACGCTTTCATTTTGTCCACATTATCACCTCCAAGCAGGTCGGCTCGAATCTGTTTTGATTGGTTCTTCTTCCCGATCTGTGTCAGGAAAGATTCCATGTGTTTCATTGTGTAGAACCTATGATATATGCAATGTACATCCTCTCCAAATGAGGTGCCATTCATGTTAGAAAATGAATTCTATATTTAGCGAGAATGATATAATTTGACCAAAAATTGATTATAATTGCTAACAATTTCTCGAATAAATGGAAACAGAGATGGTACATTTGAATCAATGAATATACATTATGTGTATGATTCTCGACCCCTTCGTAGTAGAAATGTGACTTTCACGATACGGAGGAGCATCCACTATAAGTCAATGATGATTGTGAATTTAGATCAATGAAGTGACTGATGTTTCACACATATTCTAAGCTTCAATTGTTCTTGAACATCCATTGATCCCTGATGATGTTCAATCCTATTTGGAAGACTTCGTTTTGCCAACTTCCTTTAGTCTTCTTTCTATTATGCCCAAGGATACCTTCTGTTGGTCTATGGAAACAGTCATTTTTGGTGTCAGTAAGTTTATGCTTGCGAGACCAAAGCAATCAGGATACATGGTTGCATATTTCTCCTCCCATAAAAGATGATTTTCAACACTACGATAGTTTGCGAACAAGAGAAAGTTGTACCTGCCTGTGCTTGTCCTATAGATTATACTCAAGTGTGGATCATTCAGCCATTGGGCAAGAATATCATTACGATACTTCTTTACTTCAACAAGCGAGAACGCAAAAATGAATCCTGGTGGTACGAAAAACTGTGGGAACCTGCACAGGGGGTTCAGAATGATCCGTTCTTTTATCATCCTCAATATCCTGTTTTGTACAGCTCGCCTACTCAAGCCCACCTCTCTTGATAGGAAATTTTCGTTGACCTTTATCCCTCTTCCTTGCACCAGATGCTTCAAGATTTCGAAATCTAGACTTTTCAGCTCATAACCATCGATGTTAGAATACCCTTGCTTTTCGACCTCTTGTTCAATCAATTTCAGCCCGATGCTGGGTTCATATTTAATTATCAATTTGTTTGAAAAGAAAAGCGCACTTGACGGAAATCTGGTGTCTCGCGAAGGAATGACTCCTTTTTCCACAAGCGATTCTCTCCACATGTATTGTCCATAGAGACTAGTATGGAACTCAAACAGCATCGTGTTATATTCCTCTTCTCTTATCCTGAAGGCAGCAAACATGTTTTCGTCGTCTTTCATCCATTGCTCAATCTTTTGGCTGTAAGGCAGGTCTGCACGGGCAACCACTAGTAACGGGTATTCATTCAGAAGGCGTATGAAAGGGAACACTGGTCGATCGATAATCCCTTGCTCGAAAAGGTATGCTACTCTCTTCTTTATCGTGTTTCTGTGTTTTCTTAGAAGTTTCGACAACACACTGATATTGACACTCACACCCTTTCCAGAACAGATGTGCTTCAAGAGAAGCAAGTTCTTTTCATCATTCAGCATATTGAGGACCCACATCTGATTGTACTTAGCAATAATGCTACACTAGTATCCATAAAGTTACATCTTAACCAAAAAAAGACACCTATAATGTACCATATTGTGCATCAGTGGCATTTAATCCACCAATCTCTCTTCACCAATTCTTGAATAGCCTTTAGTTTTGATACCTCTGTCCCTCTTGATGGCACCTGGAGTGTTCTTGCTCATCATGTTCCAAATCGACCAGTATAGATTGAAGAAGAAGTGTAGAAGAATTAAGGATTTGCATGGAAAAAGAGAGTAGTACTCACGTTGCTTCCAACGCGAGTACTTCATCCAGAGTAAGGGCGCTACCATCTCTGGCATGGGGATTCTGAACCTCAGAAACTGAGGGTGTGCTTGCAGGTGTACCAGACTTGGTCATCCAAGTCTACCTCCTGAAGTAAGCACGAGCAATAGCATCTGTTGAAATTCTCTTCTTAGAAGAGTCCTTCAGTAACTCTTGTTCATTCTTAGCTAGAGCCATCAGATCACCTCCGATAGGTGTAAGCGTGAGTCAGAGCAAAGGTGGAAACCTTCGCCTTTTCGTTCTTCAGCACAGACTTGTTTCGTGAATTAGTTGTTAGAGCCATGATATTTCACAAGAATTAACACTCAAATTTAGTATATATACCGAAGCCACTTGTGAGGGTCACAGTAAGAAGTCACAATATGTGACTATCAAGAAATGCTACTAGAGCACGAGTAGGTCCATTCTATTTCTTGAGAGAACTCATCAATTTCTTCAGAGAGTAAGTGTTGATGACATCATCAGAGGTTAGCCATCCTCGACGAGCCTGATAGATCCCAAACCTCATGTTATCAAGTTCCGAGATTCTGTGTGCATCAGTGTTGATCGCAATCTTCAGATCCAGCTTAGTAGCAGCTCTCAGGTTACCTGGGTTGAGGTCCAATCGTTGAGGATGTGCGTTCAGCTCCATAACCACATTGTGTTTCTTTGCAGTCTCAAACACCTGCTCTAGATCAATCTCAAACTCTGACCGTTTCCCTATCAGACGACCTGTAGGGTGTCCGAGAATATGGACATGCTTGTTCTCCAAAGCATGACACACACGCTCGGTCATGGTCTCCTTCTTGTCCTTCATCCTACTGTGAATGGAAACTGTCACTATGTCCAATTGGGAGAGAATATTATCCTCGATGTCCAAGCCACCATCAGCTAAGATGTCGACCTCAGCTCCCTTCAGAATCTTCATTTTCCAGCGTCCAGATGCATTTAGCTCGTTAATCTCTTCAATTCGTTTCAGAAGGCGACTCTCATCCATACCATTGGCTATTGTGAGGCTCTGTGTGTGGTCTGACACACAGTAGTACTTGTATCCATGAGCCTGGGCTGCATCAAGCATCTCTTCAATCGTGTTCTTACCATCTGACTGGTCTGTGTGACTATGGAGGTCTCCAAGAATGTCATTCTGAGTGACTAACTTAGGAAGCTCTCCATTTTGGGCGGCCTCGATCTCCCCTGTGTTCTCTCTCAGTTCAGGGGGTATGAGTTGAAGTCCTAGGGTCTTGTAGATACCTTCCTCATCCTCACCAGCAACCTTCTCTTTGTCCTTATACAGACCATACTCGTTGAGGCGCATTCCCATTTTCTGAGCAATTGAGCGCAGTCGGACATTATGGTCGACACTCCCTGTGAAGTATTGAAGTCCAGCACCAAAGCTTTCGCTTGGTAAAACTCTGAGGTCCACCTGCAGACCAGTTTCAAGTCTTACCGACGACTTAGTTGGTCCTTGAGCCAGGATTGTCGCCACTCCTTCTGATCTGACAAAAGCTTCCATTACGGTCTCAGGTTCAGATGCATCCACCATGAAGTCGAGGTCACCTATTGTTTCTTTTCGACGGCGGCTGGACCCAGCTAACTCGAGTTGTTTGACAACCTTCAAATCACGTAGAGTGTTCTCAATCTTCTCAGCAACCTGAAGAGCATCAGCAAGGAGGGTCCTCGCCAATCCAGCACGTACAACCTGAATCCCCTCAATGATCTGTACCTGAGTCTTTTCTCCAAGACCTGGAAGGCCAGCAAGGTTTCCTTGGTCCGCAGCCTTCTCAAGAGAATCTAGGTCAGTCACACCCAGTTTGTCATAGACCAGCTTGATGGTCTTTGGTCCCACTCCAGGAATTGCATCAAGCTCGAGTACTTTCACTGGAACACGTGTTCTAAGTTCTGTAAGAAGTTCCACTTCACCAGTTTCAAGATAGTTCTTTATGACCTCTGCTAGACCTTTACCAATACCCTGAATGTCTGTCAGCTCATCGCGTTTTGCGATTGCTTCGATATCTTCTCCTAAGGAGGATATGGATCGCACACCCCGATAGTATGCACGAGGTTTGAACTTGTCTTTCCCCTCGATTTCGAGGAGTAGACCAATCTCCTTGAGAACTTGAGCTACCTCGGTATTTCGAGTCATTAGATAACATCCTATTCATACTCATAGGGGTCTATTGCGCGGACTGCATTCCTGACTGCCAGTATATTTTCTTGAGGTGTGTCAGTGGTAATGACACATCCCGGGGCAACTATCAAACGAGCAGGACTTGCCTCTTCTATTGCACTGAGGACCTGTTTCTCTGTGTCCTCAGGAGTTCCTGTACGAAACACGCCATTATGGTCAATCCCACCAAGGGCAGTCCCTCTGAATCGTTTCTTCCCTTCCTTTAACGATAAGGCAGAACTTTGGTCCTCCCAGTTAACCCCATCAACGCCTGGTGTCTTAGCAATCTTGTCAAACCTGATTTCCTCATGTTCCTCCCTAGCATGCAGGTGTAGAATGATGAAGTCTGCCTTGCCCCTCAACCGAGAGATGAGCTTGAGGTCATATGGATATACAAACTCCTTGTACTGCTTGTCTGTCACAGAGGACAATGTTGAGTGTTGAGAGGCTAAGAAGATTCCATCGGCTCCAGCATCAATAGTCGCGCTGGCAAAGTCAATCATGACATCAGCTATGATGTCCAATGCACCTTTCAGTATCTCAGGATGTTCATCTGCATACATATTGAAATTCTTACCAGAGATTTTGTCAGCAACCATAACAGGATCAAAGACTGTCGCCATTGTTGGAACGACACCGTGAGCATAGTTCTGAATCAGCTCGACCGCGCGGATCTGTTTACCAAACTCACCTGTATTCACGTCAAGTGGTTCAAGTGTTTCCCAGTCACTCACATCATTGACCGCAGCACTGGTCAAGGTTGTAGAACCGGTTGTCGCACCATCATAGACTGCAGTACATCCAAAATCTACACACGGATAGTGACCAAAGAATGATATCTTCAATAGGTCATGGTTGAAAAGTTTGTGAAACTCAATCTCAGCTTCAGCCAGACCCTCAGGAGTACGATCGATTTCAGGATGATGTTTCCACAGGGAGATTGGAATCTGCTCTCCTAGATTACCAAGGAGGGTTTCTCTGAGTAAGTCATATTTTGACATGGCAGGTTTCCGTGCGGATTTCGTGATAATGAGGCTTTCGAAGGGACCAATAAGGTCCATCGCCAGCAGACATAAGAGTAGAATAGGACAGAACGTCCGAGTCTGATTCAACAACTGGAGAACGTTCAATGTCAGAGTTGACCGCCTTAATCGATCCAGAAGCCATTCTCAAGTTAGAAGGCATTGATGAGTTAGACAGGATGAAGGCAGAACCTAATCCATACTGGAATAGGGCACGCCTTGAAGTCACGTGGAATCTACCAGTGATGTCAGGACTCCTTGATAGCCCACGAATATCAGTTCAACCCATGCGTCGTGCGACTCGTGAAGAACTTCTTCTGTTCCATGATGTATCCTATATCGAAACACTGGAGCTCTTTGGGAACATGGGAACTGCATTCTCAGCACGCTTCGGATTAGATACAGACGAATGCCCCATCTTTCCAGGAGTTGATCAGTATGCTAGCTATATTGTTGGTGCTACTATTGATGCAGTCATGGGCGTCGCTGAAGGAAAGTTCGAGGATGCTGTTTCATTCTTTGGAGGCCTTCATCACGCAACAGAGAGTCAGGCTTCAGGGTTCTGTTATTACAATGATTGTGTTGTTGCGATTAAAAAGTACCAACAGAAGTATCCTGGAAAGAGGCTCCTCTATCTCGATACTGATGCACATCATGGAGATGGGGTTCAACACGCGTTCTATAATGATCCCAATGTTTTGACTGTATCATTACATGAGTTGAGTATGGGATTCTTCCCTGGCACTGGCAGAGTTGAAGAAGTGGGTATTGGAGAAGGAAAGGGGTATTCTGTCAACATACCGCTTCCGCCACTCACAGATGATGTGGAATGGTGGCGAGCCTTTGAGGACGTTGTCGTTCCAATCTGGTTGGCTTACAAGCCTGACTTTGTGTTTTGGGAAGTAGGCGCAGATGGTTACATGAACGACCCGCTTACTGACCTCATGCTGACATATGATACGTATCAACGAATATCAAAGACGGTTCGTCAGCTCGTTCATCTTGGGACTAGGAAATTAGTAGTGACCGGTGGGGGTGGATATAATGCGGTTGCTGCCGCGAAGATTTGGACAATTCTACTGGCTGACATAGCCGATATTGCTTTACCACCAACGATTCCAGCTGCGTGGATCGAACTCTGTCAAAAGCATGGATTCCAAGTGAAGAGGGGTGGGTGGACTAGTAGACCGTTCAGGATGCCAAGTGACCAGTATCCTAAGATTCGCAGGGCTGTTGATGACACTATACAGAAAGTGAAAGAGCTGATTTTCCCGACCTTTGGTCTGGAGGACCAAATCTAGTTGAATCTGAGTGTGGCAAGGATACATCGGTGGTCTGTATCGTCGAGATATATCTCAGCAATGTCAAAGGCGGCGAATACTTCTGGTATCTCTTCAAGAGTGAAGTAGTGATGGGGAATACCAGCCTCCAAGCCCTTTTGGGGGATATATGTTCCCTCCTCGATTCTTGTAAGTTTCCAATCTCTCTCTTTCTCTACGGGACCTGGTTTTAGAACTGGAAATGTAACAAAGAGCACCCCTCCAGATTTCAGTACACGTTCAATCTCAAAGATGGTTTTCCTTATGTCCCTCATCAGATTGTGATGGACTACCTGAATGGACACCACAGCATCGAAAAAGTCGTCATCATAGGGAAAAGGTTGTTCCATCGAGTGCTCAATTAAGTCAGCAGAGAGTCCCTCCTCCTGAAGCCATTCTTGAGCTAGGGAGATTGCTCTTGGAGAGATATCAAAGCCTGAAACATTAAATCCTAATCGAGTGAGATGCACAACATGACGACCAGTGCCACACCCAAGATCCAGAATTCGAGCGCTTTCATCCAGCCGATTTACTACTCTGTCAATATCCGGATGTGGGTTCGTAAAGACTCGACCCCTTTCTGAAAATATCTGGTTCCAGTCGGGCATTGGGGATGTTTTCATTATTCGAAATGTGATATGAATTGTGGTTTGCTACTCGGTTGAAATAAAAGACCGTGATTGACTGAAACTGATTCACGCATCGAAGGTGGGCTTATACATGAATATCAGCCGGAGATACTCAGTATTTGTTCTTGGCATCATTCTCATGTTTTCAGGGACAATACTGGCGGCAAGCGTACAGAGTGGATGGGGTTCCATCACTGTCACAGAAGTTGACTTTCAGGCAGCAGATGGGTCGAGGATTCACAGCACGCTTCAAAGACCAAACTATGCAACAAACACAAATCCATTACCTGGTGTGGTAGTCATTCATGGGTCATTACAGAACAAGGAGTGGGTGATGGCCTTTGGTATTGAACTGGCAAGACGTGGATTTGTGGTCCTCACCATCGATGCAAATGGTCATGGAAACTCTGAAGTTGGAACTGGAAGCGGAGCTGCGGCATTAGAATACATCACCTCATTGGACTATGTCGACGATACGCAGATTGGATTAATTGGTCATAGCCTAGGAGGAGGAATTGCTTGGAACGCCATAGACGATTCCAGTGTCTATGTGAGAGCTCTGGTTCTGGTTGGATCGGGATTCTGGTCCTCTGCAGCTTATATACCAAACACACTCATAGCGACTGGCAGTTTTGATTCGCTTTCTAGTTACCCCCACAATCTTACACTTCTTGAACCATACTTTAACACAACGGGAATTGTAGAGGGTGTTACCTACGGTGATTTTGCCAGTAATACTGCAAGAAAAGCCATCTTTCCGCCCACAAATCATCTCTTCGAAACTATAGATCCTGTTATCGTGAGTGAGAGTGTGGAATGGATGAAAAACAGCCTCAAAGGAGGCCTTGAGGATGAACACTGGGTTCCCAGCACAAATCTGGTCTATTCTCTATGGTTATTTGGTGGGCTTCTTGGATTGATTGGAGCCCTACTAACAATCTTCCCATTAGTCGCCATACTGCTTAGCATCTCAGTCTTCAATGATTTGAAGGGTGACCCATCAGATCAGCCAGTCAAATCAAAATCGATTATCGCTCGAGGGACAATTTATGGACTAATAGGGCCAATCACATTCTTTCCGATGTTGTTGGTTGGGACTATATTGCAGTATATGATTCCCTTCCCACAATACAACGGACTGCCTGTCATATCCTGGATGTTAGGGAGTGGATTGATTGCATTCATAATCTTAATCCCAATTCTGTATAGCCACATCCAACGAAGGGAACCTATTCCCAATGCTCTCCGTAGGACGTTTGGTATGAATAACAAGAGGGGGATTTTAGGTTGGTTGAAGACTTTGGTTCTTACCTTGATAATCTTCGTTTGGTTGTACTGTTTGACTCTGCTAGTGGACGTTGGACTTGTATTAGACCTGAGAAGTTTCCTACCAGGACTTAATGACTTAACATTGGCACAATCAGGACTAGTCCCCCTCTACTTTGTAGTGTTTCTGTTCTACTTCGTAATCGAGGGGGCTTGGTTCACTAGTGTAATGCTACCTGAAAGTTCAGGAAGTTGGATGAGAACGCAGCTTAGCTGGACTGTAAAAGGAGTAGTGGTAAAGACGCTCCCCTACCTTATCTTGATACTCTTTGAATTCGTAGGCGGCTTACTGACTGGAGCGCCTGTAGTACCAGGAATCATCGGTTACTCTTGGTTATTCTTCTATGCA
>JBHLPA010000014.1:0-16635 GCA_048939935.1 Promethearchaeota archaeon
AAATTAAGAGTGGGTTCGATAGCTGAAAGACTTGGTGTGACCTTTGACCGTTGAGGACACAATCACGCAGAATGAGAAAAAGGAGATTAGTCCCGAGTACATTTTTGGTACGGCTTCTTTCTTGAATGACACAGGCTCAGACATGATTGCTCCTATATGGCCAACTTTTCTAACCACACAACTGGGACTCACTCAAGGTCATGTACAGATGGTGGATGGTCTTGCTTTGACTGTCACTTCCCTTTCGAAGTTAGGCGCTGGTTATGCATCGGATCGTACAGGTAAACGTAAAGCGTTCATCACACTTGGATACAGCCTCTCGATGTTCTCAAGAATTGGATTTATTCTTGCAACATATGCATACCAGCTCTTTCAGATAGTATTGTGGAAATCAATGGACCGTCTGGGTAAGATGCGTGGTCCCCCGCGTGATGCTATTGTGGCTGGACACACGACTGAGAAAGAACGTGGGCGTGCATTTGGAATACTCAGGTCACTTGATACTGCGGGGGCGGCGTTTGGTACAATTATCACATTCCTACTCTTCGACTATCTTGGTTATATCGGGATAATATTACTAGCAGTTGTTCCAACAGCCGGTTCAGTGATTGTAGTCAGTACTTTAGTGAAAGAGGGACGGGGAAAAGACATCTTCAAAGGAATCAGTTTCCGTGGACTTAATCGAAATTTGAAAATCTTCCTTTTTTCATCGGTTCTTTTTGCACTTGCTACATTCAGTGTTTCCCTCCTAATCCTATACTCAGCCAACTTGGGTTTCTCCGTGGAGCAGCAGACCCTTCTTTATTTGTTATTCACACTGGTCTATGCTGTTTCTGCATACCCATTTGGTTGGCTGTCTGATAGAGTGGGAAGAAAACTGGTCATGGCACTCTCTTTCCTCTCCCTCATCTTGACTTCAGCTTGGGTTTACCTTGTGAATACTCAGCTTATGATTATCCCCATGTTCGTATTCTTTGGTCTGATGAATGGTGCCTTAGATCCTGTTCAGACCAGCTTTGTCGCGGATTTGGTCGAAGAGGAACGACGAGCAAGCATTATTGGCGCATTTCAAATGGCAGTAGGTATTAGCGCGTTTCCTGCTGGACTTGTGATTGGCTATCTATGGGATGCATATACACCAGTCGCAGCATTTCAATACTCAATCATAATCACGCTTTTGGCACTTCTAACACTGATGTTTGTTAGAACAAGAAAGGACGACTGAATCAGATGCTGTTCTAAAGACTTGCATTTCTTAGTTATCTTCCTGCTCCTAGTCGTTCTACCTTCCCCCCTTCCTCTGTCAATATTGTAGTATGAAATCCAAGTAATCGGGCATAGAGTTGCAACGGTCTTTCAGTACTCAGTAAGCTCTGTTCATCATATGCGCATTTGAAAGCCATGTGGCCATCCTGTAAGCTATGAATTTGTTTTTCATAATCTTCGAGGATTTCTGTTATTCCCTCATTAAAAAAGAACTGCATTTCAGTTGCTGCTGCAATACCGCTGAATTCCTTATCCTGAGATTCAAAAAAGAGATCGTCCCATGTATCAATAGCTCTCTCTACATTAAATACATCATCAGACCCCAACAAGCTATTCCAATCGAAAATTCTGATACTCTCTCCCTTTGTGATTGCTCGTCTTTCAAAACCGAATTTTACCATTGCTTTCTTAACATCCTCAACGCATTCTTTCGAGCAGACGTAAATAACCATAGCACCTTCATCTTGTTGATCCTTTAGGAAGTTGAATAAGACATTATACTTGACATCAGAAGTCTGATAGAGTAACAGCCTATGTATATGAGATATCCCTTTATCCGAACCCTGTTGAAGCGAAGCAGCCATCGATATGCCATTAACTGTTTTCCAATAAACTGATTCACTCCATCGTTCTTCAAACTCTTTGTGTGTCAAAGCAATCAAGCTCTCATTATTAGTCCATAGGCAATTAGAGGCAGGGAGATGATGAACTCCTGAAGTGATGGTCAGTAACTGAGCCTCATCTACAATGAGAAAGAAGGCTGTCGGAAATAAGAGATACTTCAATGACACATCAAGATTCTCAGGGAATCTTCTCTGAAGTATTCTTGGAAGTCTATCACGTCCTGTTGGCGGTTCACTCATAATTCTGATTTTAACCCCACGTTCTAAGGCACTTCTGAGTGCTTCACCCTGAGTGGATAATAGCCATATCAGATCTGTTCGAGAAAATAGGAGGTCCAACCGTTGTGTTGATTTATTTATCATCTCATTTAATTCAGTTCTAATGGACTCTTTTTCTTGGATTAGTGAGAACTCGGAGGTGATGGTTTCAATGTGGTCTAGTTCTATCTGGTGTTGGCCTAACTCTCGCAGCAAATCACGAGATTTGATTGAAAGTTCTGAAATACGGGCATTTGCTTTGTCTCGTTCAAGAGCAACCAATGTGGAGATTGATGACTTCGGATCGGGAGTCCGCAGTCTAAGTGGTTTTCCAAGAAGTCTTTCAACTAACCCCATCTTCTCAAGGTCCGGGAGTAATCGATACACCTCTTCCCGACGGACTTTGGAATGTTCAGCGATCTCAGCAACTGTTGGATCTTCTAGGCTTGTTATTGCAAGGAATACCTTGGCTTGGTTTTCGGTAAGTCCGAATTCCAATAATATGTCGATGCTTGATGTGTTCTCATTAGTCAAAATGGCCACCCATGGATGATTCCTTGTCGGTTGTGACTGTGATAACACATTCACACCTGCTTAAGAATAGTTATACATTGCTTTCATATGTAAGTGTAGATTATACTGCAAAACAAATGAGGATGATCAATTGAGTACTACTATAACCTCAACCAAGGACACAGAGGATTCAAGCATAGATGAACTATACGACTCGCTAAATTCCAGTTCCAAAGGGCTCTCCTCTGGAGAGGCAAAAGAACGATTTGAAAAATATGGACCTAACGAACTTTTAGAGAAAAAAACTAATCCGATATTGAAGTTCTTACGGTACTTTTGGGGTCCAATCCCCTTTATGATAGAGGCTGCTATGATTCTATCTGTAATAGTCCAACATTGGCCTGATTTCTGGATCATCGCCTTGATGTTAGTAATGAATGGAGTTGTTGGGTTTTATCAGGAGAACAAGGCTGACAACGCAATTGAGAAATTAAAAGAACGACTATCACCCACAGCCCGAGTTCTGCGTGATGGTGCTTGGAACCAGCTCCCTGCAAGAGAGGTAGTACCTGGTGACATTGTAAGAGTTCGTCCTGGAGATGTGATTCCTGCTGATATAAAACTCAGTTCAGGAGACTATCTCTCAGTAGATCAGTCAGCTCTGACTGGAGAATCCTTGCCCGTAAATAAGAAGGTTGGAGACATCTCTTTTCAAGGGTCTCCCGTTCAGATGGGCGAGATGGAGGGTCTAGTAGTTAACACAGGCATGAATACATATTATGGACAAACAGCCAAGCTTGTTGAAGAAACACAAACGAAGAGCCATTTTGAGAAAATAATCATGAAGATAGGTAATTATCTAATTACCTTAGCAGTCACTCTTGCAATTATTGTCCTAGCAGTCGGAATTATTCGTGGATACCCACTTTTAGAGAACATCAGATTCGTTCTTGTTCTGACTGTGGCTGCAATCCCTGTGGCTCTACCAGCGGTGCTATCTGTAACAATGGCGGTCGGTGCTGTCGCTCTTGCTAAGAAAGGTGCGATTGTTAGCAAGCTCGCAGCTATCGAAGAAATGGCAGGAGTGGATGTTCTTTGCACAGATAAGACTGGGACGATAACTCAGAATAAGCTTAGTGTGGGCGACATCAAAGAATATAACGATTTCACAGAGAATGATGTTCTTCGTTATGGTGTCATGGCATCCAAAAGTGGAAACGACGATGCAATTGATGATGCTATAATTCACCGTGCTGAGGCTGTTCCAAATCTTGAAATCATCCCGGAGGAAGAGCGACTCACTTTTCAACCATTTGATCCTATTTCTAAACGCACTGAAGGTGTATTCAAAGGGTCTGATGGTACTCAATTCAAGGTTTCAAAAGGAGCTCCACAGGTCATTGCTGGTCTTTCAAAGGAAGCAAAAAGTACCTGTGAGCAAATTGACAAGGATGTGCTCGCTCTTGCTGAGAAAGGTTATCGTGCTCTCGGTGTTGCACACACAGACTCATCAGGCACTTGGCGTTTTGTCGGATTACTAGCACTATTTGATCCACCACGTGATGACTCTGCAGAAACCATTGCAAGTGCACAAAACATGGGAATCAATGTCAAAATGGTAACTGGTGACCATGAGGCAATCGGAAAAGAGATTGCTAGTAGGGTTAATCTAGGACAAAAAATGGCTTTACCAAACGACTTTGAAAATGTCCCTGATGAAGAAGCCGAACCTATCGTTGAATCAGTTGATGGATTTGCACAGGTCTACCCCGAACATAAGCACAGGATCGTTTCCCTTCTTCAACAAAAGAATCACATTGTTGGAATGACCGGGGATGGTGTCAATGACGCTCCAGCTCTGAGGAAAGCAGATGTCGGAATAGCTGTAGAGGGTTCAACCGATGTTGCCAAATCAGCAGCTGATATTGTCCTCACAGGTGTGGGCATCTCAGTAATTATTGATGCAATAAAGAACAGTCGGAAAATTTTCCAGCGAATGAGTAACTACTCAATATATCGTATTGCTGAGTCCATAAGGGTAATCCTCTTCATTACAGCATCAATACTCGTCTTCCAATTTTATCCTGTCAATGCTATTATGATTGTATTGCTGGCACTGCTAAATGATTTACCAATAATGACCATTGCCTATGACAATGTGAAGTATCATAAAGCTCCCGAAAGATGGAACTCAAGGATGCTCCTAGGCATAGCGACCTATCTTGGAATCATTGGAGTGACTGCCTCCTTTGGAATCTTCGTAATTGGAGATTTGGTCTTTCACTTAAGTCGCGAAGTTCTTCAATCATTCATCTATCTCAAACTCTCAGTAGCTGGGCATCTTACTCTGCTTGTTGCACGAACACGAGGTCCATTCTGGTCAGTGAAACCAGCCCTCCCACTGATTTCTGCAATTCTTGGTACACAACTGGTTGCCACATTGATCACAGTATATGGCTTCTTACTTCCTGCAATGGGATGGGGTCTAGCACTCTTTGTATGGGGCTATGCTCTAGTATGGTTCTTAATCACTGATGTATTGAAGACTCTCTTCTACAAACATGGTGGTATCGAATTTCTAGAGGAGTCATAAAGATGAGCGGGGGATTACCAGCAATAGACCTCTCAGGTCAAGGAATAACCGAAGTTCCGCATCTACTTGGTCACAGAACTCTTGAAGTTACAGCTGGTGGCATTGAAGAATACCAGAATTTGACCTTGACGCAATTCGAAACCAATAAGCTCAGGCTTGCGGGACTTCTTGACCTTATCTTAGGAAGTGTCTAGATTGGATGCAAGAATCAATGCTGAATGGGACAAACTCCGTACTGTGGCAATATACAGATCAGGAATGGAGATGTTCTTCGGACTCCTCGAACCATATGTTTCTCTCTATGAACGTGCATTCAGTCAAGATGGAGCGGTACGAGAACATGAACGTCTAGAACATGTTCTCAAGCATGAGTTTCAAGTCAATGTGATTAGACTGAGAGATAAAATCGTGGAGGCTGCTGAAAGAAACAGAGAATTCAATGACAGACTTGTAGCTGCTGCCTATGACATCATTGGGTTGACTGGTGACAAAAAAGAGGTCAAACTCGCACGTGAAGAACTCTCAAAGAACAAGGACATTCTAGACCCTGGTCATTTCTTTGACATACTTCTTCTCAATCCCCAGATTGAATTGGATAGTGAGAAAGGAGCACGAATGATTCACCTGAATATAACTGAGAGACAACCTCTGTCGAATATTTACTTCATGAGAGATCAGCAAGCTGTCACTGACAAGGGTATTTTCCTTTCTCGAATGAGCAAGCCACAGAGAAGAAGAGAACCTATCATCACAAAAATACTATGGGACGTCTTAGGTACTGATATTGTGCATACGGTCAAATCACCAGGGACCTTTGAAGGTGGGGATTTCATTCCTTTGAAAGATTTCGCTTTAGTTGGAGTCGGAGACCGCACGAACAAGTCTGGAATCGAACAACTCCTGAAGCATGGTGTTGATTTTGATGAAGTCGGAGTTGTCCATCAACCAAATCATCCCTTGATTCCGAGTAATGACGCTGATCCCATGATTGACATGCACCTAGACACCTACTTCAATATCGCGTCGAGTGGTGTCGCAGTTGGTTTAAAACCGCTCTTAGAAAATGCCAAGGTGGATGTCTACACAAGAACCGGGCCGGGTGACTATGAGAAAGACAAAACAACCACAGATTTACTCTCCTACATCACAGGATGGGGTTTTGATGTGGTTGGAATAACGACACTCGAACAGTTAAGTTATGCATCCAATTTTCTGACAATCAAGGATGGCACGATACTGGCAGTTGAGGTTGAGAGAGATGTCAAGGATGTTTTGCTTAATCTTCAGGTCAAAGCCAAAGCCGAACCTGAACGTTATGGTGCTCTTCTGGATCAGGCACAGAAAGATTATCAATTTCTAAAGGATGAGTCAGAGTTCTTTCCTCACAAGAGAGAGGTCTATCAACATGGGATTGATGCCTATCCTCTGGTCTTGAGGAACCTTACAGGGGGATACGGAGCAGCTCACTGCATGACCGCAGCACTTGAACGAGGATGAATACCGATGAAACCGAAAATATCTACTGAGCAAATCCATCTCATATTGGTTGCAAAGCCAAACTTGGATTCACATAATAGAAGTGCAGGAAAGAATATTACACGAATGACTCAGACAGAAAGTGATGAGGACAATGCAACACATAGACGAGTTAATTGAAGAATATGAAGCAACCAAAAGAGAGGATTTGGTTGCGCGTACAATACTTGTACTTCAGATGATTGAACACTCTATAACCTACCCCCCTCTACGAAAAATTACAGAGGAAGACCTGTCAGAAATTGATAGGTACGTCAAACAGCTTGTACAAGACCTCAGAAAGGATGACCAATATCTATTCAGTGTAAGACTCATGAAAATTTGGAAGAAGCGTGAACATCTCTGTGAATTAGCAAAGCTCTGGCATGAGGTTAAAAATGATTACATGGACAGCCTCGAGTACCATGAAGAAGTCAAATGGCTTCGAGATGAGCGCAACCGAATGATCGAAAACTGATTTGAAATATCCCTAGTTTAACCTACGAGTTTAACTATTATATTCTGTTTATTAAAATAGATGCTAATCTATTCATTTAGTGTCTAATCTTGTTATCGTTGCGGTTTATTATCTGGATTACGTTATGTTACTCTTATTCAGTCGAGGAGAGCGACCAACATTGAAGAAATTACTTACTCTAGTGTTGGCCCTAGCAGGCTTTATTCTATTTGTAACACTGGTTGTGGTTCCACTACAAGGTGGTGCACCTTATGCAGTTCCAGGAAACACGACCCTGTATCAAGACACCCTCCCCATCCAGGCGGTGAATATCGGCGAACAGGGACGTTCGATATTTATTGCGTTTGTAATGCTATCACATGTCCTTTTTGCCAACCTTCATTTGGGTGGATCTTGGGTTGCAGTGGGTTCAGAAACTCTTGGAATCAGGACTAAGAAAGAGCGATATGACAGAATCGGGAAGTCTATCACACTGTTTAATGTCATCCTCTTCAGTTTTGGAGCGACCTTCGCAATTGCTGGAGTTCTCTTCTTTATATCGCTGTTTCCAGTCTTTGCGACTGAGTTATTCCACATTTATTGGTGGCCATTGTTCTTTGAAGCATTGGCATTCGCTATAGAGATAGTGTTTCTGTACACATATTGGTTCACATGGGATAGGCTCTCTAAAAGATGGCACCAAGTATTAGGCTTTGGTTATTGTATCTCTGTCTTTGTACAGACACTTCTCATAAACATGGTCGCTGCAGGCATGCTCACACCAGGAAGTGATGCCATCACCTGGGGAAGTTCAGGAGTGCTGACAATGCCCCTCTCCGCCCTTTTGGCATGGTGGTTTAATCCCACAATGTTGAGGCTTCAGTTCCATCGAGTCTTTGCTTCCATTTCCTACTTTGGCTTTCTACTTACTACATTAGCTATGTTCCATTATATGGATAGGAAAGACGAAGAGTCAAAGAAATACTGGGACTGGGTTGGATCCTATGGTATTGGGTGGGGTCTCCTTGGTCTAATACTGCAACCCGCCTTTGGAATGATATACATGCTTGCCATCTTCGATGCGCAAGAAACTGCGTTTATGGCAATAATGCATGGGACGCGAGCTTGGGAGATGCTCATGATGGTTGGACTATACTCCGTCTTGATTCTGACTGTCATTGTCTACTTTACGGATCGGCGTGAAAGAATCCTCAGTCTTCCAGAAAACGCTATGTTAAAGACATTGTTCAAGATATTCTTAATAGTTTCATCTATAGCTGCTCTAATCCTTGTACAACCAGCATGGCTAGGAGCTGCATCCATAGACGATCCGGGTGCATGGCAGAATCCGCTTGGTATCATGGACTATAAGTATCCATCACTGTTCATACTTGCAACAATCGGGGCGCTCATTTTGATGATTGATGGTGTAATGTTGGGAAACACCAAAGAGTCAGAATGGGGCGAACTTCCAAAGGTTTCAAGACTTGCAGGAATCATGACAGGCATACTCGGGATGTGGATTGTCGTCACCATGGGCTACGTCAGGGAGTCAGCCAGGTCCCCCTGGGTGATATATGACATAATTCCTGTGCCTGCACCTGAAGGTAATCCGACGCCAATCTGGATAGGCCGAATACTGATAGTCTGGTTCCTTGTGATGCTATTGGCAATCACAGTGTTCTGGTTCACGTCAAAGGTGACCGCACACCATCCAGAAGCAAAGGAGATTATTCAGGAAAAACCCACAGACATATAGCAGGAGCTTTAGGAGTTCAATTCATGGAGGAATCACTCGAGGTCACTCTACCAACGTCCGGTAGAGTGACTTTTTCTAGAGTTCGGATGCCAAATGACTTTCTTACCTGGCAGTCTCAAGCAAGGCTCAGTATGTTTGAAATGATGGAAAAGCACGGCGGAAAGTCGGTCCATATGGCTCCAGTCCATCTCCCAGTCCTCGCAAGTCTTGGAGAGGGAGACTTTCCAATAAACCTTGCAACACGCGGAATTGGCGTACTACCAAAGAACGAGAAAATCACTGAATTCACCGAGAAGTTTAGAGATGTACGAGCACTTGTTGATGAATCGAGATTTGGCGAGAGTCTTCCTGAGAGAGTACGGAACGCAAGAGAATTCTATAGTAGACCTGAGCTTTTTGATCCCTACATCCTGGGAGGTCTTGAGATATTCGAAGGCACAACCCCGAAGAATCTGATGGTAAATCCAATGGCTTCGTTATTATATACAGGAGAAGCGCCAAAATATCCATCATATCAGCTGAATGGAGTTATCGAATTTGTCAAACCAAAGCATCCCTGCTATGAGTTTCTCCTTGCCGCACGAGAACTATTCGCTTTTGATAATTTTCATATCAAACAGAAGAGTTATCCTTATGGCTACATTTTTCATGTTGTGGAAGTAAAAGACAAGACCCCCTTTCCGAGGAAATAAGCATGTACAACCGCATTCTGGTAGCCTTGGATGGGACACACTGGTCTAACATGGCTATGAACGCAGCAATAGAGCTTGCTGAATTTACTGACACACCAACCCTGATTGGTTGCCACGTCTATGGTGCACGAATGCATCGTAAGAGATTCAAACAGATGGAGCCAGGATTGCCTGAGAGATATCAAGAGGAACAGGAATTAACAAGATTACGTGGGGCTCATGAAGATCTGATAACAGACGGGATGCAAATCATATCCGATGCTTATCTAGCCCCATTGAACCAATTAGCTACTCAGAAAAAAATCACCTTTGAGGGAGCAACTCCGGAGGGACGGAATTACCTTGAAATCTTGAAGGTGGTAAAAGAAAGACAGGCAGACTTGGTTGTCTTAGGAGCTCATGGGCATGGCTATGTTCCCGAATCAATCCTTGGTAGTACTGCAGAACGTATCCTGAGTCATTGTTTGCATTCTGATGTTCTATTAATGAAACAGGCATGGAAAGTGAAACGGCACCCTATTCTTGTAGGGGTGGATGGGAGTCAGAATAGCTATGCTGCACTGTTACGTGCAGCATCCATCGCACGCGTCACAGGCGCCAAAGTCAAGGCTGTGGCTGTTTATGACCCATACATACATTCTGGAGTTTTTACCAACATCGCTGGTGTCTTACCACCAGAAAAACAGGAGAAATTCAACTTCACCGCTCAAGAGCAATTACATGATGAAATTATCGATGATGGTCTGGAACAGCTCTATAGTCACAATTTGGACCAAGGTGTTCAACTCATCAAGGATACAGACGTTGAGATTGAGGCTGAGGTGTTGAATGGGAAGGTCTTTCCACAAATCCATCATCATGCGTCATACATAGGAGCAGGTCTTGTCGTTATGGGCAGATGGGGACTACATAAAGAGGCACCCTCTCTTGTTGGCTCAAATTCCCTTAACTTGGCACGTATATGCACCACCAATCTTCTAATCGTAGCTCCGCCTACCGAAGAGATCAAACTTCCCTCTATAGAAACATTACCAGAATTAGAGTGGTCTGACGGAGCATTGCAGATATTGGATAGAATTCCTCCTTTTGCTAGATCAATGGCAAAGAGTTCCATTGAAAACAGAGCGAGAAACCTTGGAATAACTCTTATTGACGAAAGTCTAGTTCTTACCATTGCAGAAAAAATGGGAATGCGATCTGGAGGTGACAGCAACGACTAATCACAACAAACGAAGCGAAGGACTAAGTACATTCACTGCAATCACCTTTGCAGTAGGTACAATGATTGGAGCGGGAGTTTTTGTACTGAGTGGTCTTATCATTGAAACAGCAGGACCAGGAGCTTTGTTCTCGTATATTATCTGTGCCGTACTAGTATCATTTTCAGGCCTCTCATATGCCTCCCTTGCAAGTATATTTCCTGAGGATGGAGGGGGTTACCTCTATGCTGAAAAGATGCTTGGGAAATATCCTGGATTCTTGACAGGCTGGATCATGTATATTGCCCAACCCATTGTTCTATCTTTTGTGCTCTTAGGATTTGGAATCTACCTTAATCTACTTCTTTCAATAAGTGTTGATCCTAGAATCTTTGCGGCAGTAGCTTTGATACTAATCACTATTGTAAACATGAGGGGAATTGCAGAGGCTGGCAGATTCGAGCTTGCGGTTGTTGCTATAAAAGTATCAATCCTAATTCTATTCTCCCTTGTTGGATTTCTATATCTTCAGGTTTCAGTCTTTGATCCATTTCTTCCTCATGGTATGCCTAGTGTTTTTCAAGGAGTGACGATGGTCTTTTTCGCGTATATGGGTTTTCAAGTAATCACCATGATGGCTGGAGAGGTAAAAGAGTCAAGCAGGAAAGTACCAACCGCAATGCTTGCATCAATTGTTATTGTGGCTCTGGTCTATGTTGGTGTGATAGTCGCCTTACTTGCCGCGAATCTTCCAACTTATGGAAGTGTAAGTGTCTTTGACGCGGCGGTGGCACTAATAGGCCCAATAGGTGGTGCTGTTATAGCTCTTGGAGCAGTTCTATCTACTTTGTCTTCAGCCAATGCACTCACTGCAGGCGCATCAAGAATAGTTATGGAAATGGCAAGCGAAAAACAAATACCAGGGCGGTTTGCTAAACTCAGACATAAACAGCCTACGAATGCAATCCTTTTGGGGTCGGCTGTGGCCATGTTGTTTATTTTTTATGGTTCGTTAGACTCTATCATCGAACTCGTGAATAGTGCACAGCTCATTGCGATGTTCTTTGTGAATGTAAGTGCATTTGTCCTGACAAGGAATGAATCCTATATCGAGTCTCACAGAGGTTATTTCAAGATACCATTGGGGCCAGTGTTCCCAATTCTTGGAGCGTTATCATGTGTACTTATCTCGCTTACACTATCGCTCCTAAGTATCATTCTAGGTTTTGTTGCGCTGTTCGTTGGTTCTATTCTTTATCTACTTGAAGACACACCTGAAGGAGAAAAAGAGGTAGAGAAGATCAAAGAAGAACTCAAGCGATAAAAAATAAGCATCAAGTTGAAAACTAGACTAAGGTAGTTGTATCTTCCAAAAAGCCTTTGTTAGGGCTATATCCTGTCATAATAAGCTGTGATACATCCATGACAAAAAGAGTATCCATCTTTGCTTTAGTTGTGATGACAATATTCCTAGGCAGTGTCACAGCTATGTTCTTCTCCATCGGTTCAAACTACCCCGAACGATTTGCATCTATTCCTTCAGAGGAGGTTTATGATACTAGTTTCTGGAACCTCACAAGTGCAACTACATCACCTGTCAATGTGAATAATCACTCATCAGTGAGCAATACGGTCGGATATCAAAATACAAGCGTTTCAATCAATGAGTGGTATTTTGATTATGTAAGCGAGGTTTACAAAGGGTCGGAAGTGAAAATTAATTCAGTGATTCTTTCTGAACAGAACCTCACTTCTCCAAAGCCTGCAATTCTATATCTTCATGGCTATGGTGAACAATACTCAGACTACTTACAGATGCTTCGTGAATTTGCCGCTGCTGGATTCATAGTTATGGGGATTGACCAGCCTGGTTCAGGCAATTCCACAGGATACCCAATATTGAGTCCATTCACATTCTTGAATGTGACCTCTGGACCTGAAGACGCCAGTCTCTTCCACTCTGTATTGGCTGCAGCGCGTGCAGTCACGCTCCTTGAATCATTGCCCTTTGTACGCACAGACGCACTAATTGTGGCAGGAAACTCGATGGGGGGACTGGTCACTTTCATTCTATCGGGAATTGATTCTCGAGTTGATGGATCCATACCGATGATAGCGGCTGGGAATTTTCTTAACTCGATACTCTCAGGTTCCTTAATTAATCTGGTAATTGTACCTACGTACACTATTGATTCCCCTGAAATGCAAAACATAATCAAATGGTTTGACCCACTTGCATATATCCGCCTACTAACTAAACCAATCTTTCTGATGTATGGCACCGATGACCAGTTTTTTCCAATTACATCAATAATTGATACGATAAATGCAATTCAGACAGAACTAACATTAGACATAGTCCCCAATTGGGAGCATGAGGTTAATCCCCACTGGGCTCAAAATATCATCAGATGGATTGACAATCACTTTGGAGATGGAGCGCCACTACCAAGACTTACCCCAACTAGTGATTATCTATTGAATCTTCAAGGAAGCATCATCAAGACAGAAATAGAAGTGATGGACACCAATTCAGTCCTATTGTATTGGAGATCTAGTGAACCTGGTGCCGTATGGTTGCATACTGAGTTGAAGGCTGATAATAGCGGTCTCTCCAACATTTACAGTGGTGAGCTTGTTCCGTTGACCATTGGAAAGGTGCTCTTTTTTATCGTAACTGTGCAAGAAGATTCAACTCGGATATCCTCGGAGATATTTGTTGGAAATGCGGGTTCGCTCTTATTTCCTGTATTGCTCATTCTATCCAGTATCGGGATATTGTTTGTTGTCCACCTACACATGTGGCGGCCTGGAAGACTACATTTGGTCCGAGAAATTCCCTACATAATCGGAACATTAACACTCAGTTCAGGGTTTATCCTGCCTTTTGTTATCATAGAAGGACGAACGAGTATTTCACTGTTCGAATTCATTGAGTTGTATGGTCAGAGCTTTTTCTTGAGCGGTTGGTTTCTTCCGTCTGTTCTTGCAGGTATCTGCTTTGTTCTTTCTCTCTCGGCATTCCGACATAGGTTTCAGTTTCAATCAGCTTTCTTGGTCTGGTTGCCCATTCTTGCAATAACTATCATTCTCTTTGTAATCTTCAGTGGAGTATTCGCGATTGCTGGTGATATCTTCTCAATCAGGACTGGAGTGGGAGCTATTACATTGATAGCTGCAATCCCGCTGATGCAGGTTTTGGACAGACTCTTCAGACACCGTCTTACAAAACTAGCCCCTTGATATCTGGACAGACAACCAAGAAGATTTGGTGGACCGGGCGAGATTTGAACTCGCGGCCTCCTGAATGCGAATCAGACGATCTACCAGGCTGATCTACCGGCCCATAATCCCGTCCAGTCAGCAATTGTATGTCTTAAGAAGTTTATCGGATTGTGATATCATTTCACAGTCACAACTCCTTTTATTCTATTAAATGAGAGTAATGATTAGTGATTAACAATGCAAGTATTTGATCCATATGATCCAACAATGATTTTGCTTTACGGGTTTATTGTTACAATTATCATCTTGCTGTATGCTTCTAGAATTCGTAAATCAGCAAACCCCGTACCACGATCTGATGATGTCAGCAGCATGGCTGGCGGCAGAGTTGAAGAGATTACGACAGGTGCTGTTCAAGAGCCTATGCTTGACCATCTTGTGAGCGTTGAAGAAGAACGAGAAGAACACGAAGGTGAAGACCTCTAGAGTTTAGTATATTGAGGTCACACCTCAATACCAAATGCTTCAGAGAACCTCTCAATCCTCACAAATTCTCTTAGAAACTCCCTTCCCTTTTCAGTGAGAAAGTATACTCGACTGTCGTTCTCCGAATTCTCTTCTATTATCAGTTCTTTTTCAACTAATTCATCAAGATACTGGGTCAACCGGTCATGAGATAGGTTTGCGGCATAGAGAATCTTTGTAGGGCCAGCTCCTTCCTCACCCTCACTCTGGATGGCACGCATCATGTCAGCTAGGATGCGCATCTTTGAGCGATAGGCTCGTTTTCTATTCATTCACTCTGCCCACCTGGACTAGCAAGACCAAAAATGACAGGAAGCCCAGAAACTGAGCCGCTTGACTTAGCAGATAGAACCCAGGATTGTCTGTAACTTGCGCCATCAAGATGTGACTCAATAGAATCAGGAAGAACCCAATTAGAACATAACGTGCAAACTTACTCCGTGTCGACATATAATTGACAACTGCTTGCAGGACCACAATAACCAGAACAATAATCGCAATGACCTCAAGGTTTGGATCCACCAAGAAAGTCGCCATAAGCAACATGCTGCTTCCTAGTACTTCTTGAGGAAGCCGTTTCGGAGGTCTTGTAGCAATCACAAAGAGAACATATGCCATGATTCTCGATGCGCCATAAGCAATGGTAACAATCGTGATGACCTCCCCACCCGCTTGAAAGTCCACGCCATACTTGACAAGGAAATACCATGTACCAATGACTCTGCCGAACATGCCAGCAGAAAGGACTAGAAATCCAGTGGATAGATCTGACAGTCGTTTTTGGCCAGTGAGGTTGTAAGCTTTAGTGGCATAGTATGTCACAATGAGTGCAATAACACCGCTTATGAACTCGAAGACTAAGTCCAGTCTGATTATAGCCAATCCCGCTTGCATATGGTGACGCCTGCCTTAATCTTGTCAGTTTTGGTCTTATCATCAATGGATGAATCATCTATGACTTTTGGATGATTCTATGATATAATTCGCGGACGATTTTACTGGACGAATCATACTGACAATTCGTTCATCATTACTTTATATTCAAACTTCCCTACAATATCTTAGATGGAAGCTACCGACAACTGCAGGAAGCGGTCAGTAGTTCTGTGCCGCTGTGAACGACGGGGTGTCATCCCCGTCCTTCCATCACCTTTCTTCTATTCTTTCTCAAGTTTTGCTTCAATCTTATCCAATCGATCTTTGAGACCTCTATTTTCTTTCTGGAGTTCTTTAATACTCTCTTTCAGTGAATCAATTTCTTTGGGTTCTTTCTTCTTGCTGATATTTCGTATTGCAACTCTTGCTCTTCTGACCAATCCACTTTCTGCAGCTGTTTCCGCTACCTTTGATAATGCAGGAATAAGTGCAGCGTCCTCATATGTTGAAGTTGCTGGTATGGAATACTGTTTTACTCTGTACGAATTGTCCTGAATGGATTTTTCCAAAATAGAACGAATTTCAGGATACTCTTTCTTGTAGCGCTTTCCGAGTTTAGCAAGAATTCCCGGTATGTGTCTTCTAATCCAATCGCTGGTTCCAAGTTTGAGATATTGTTTTGCAATACCAATGACCTCTTCTTTTTCTGTTTCTGCAAGGCCCTGAAGGCATCCAATCTCTATGATGTCATGCCAACTAGTAGGGCAATCTTTTAGGTACTTGGCTAAGAAATCAAAAGCGTCATCATGCTGTGTCTGACCAATAGAAGTTCCAGCAGCTGCAACAACAAAGTAGCTCTCTGTATCATCAAGTAGTTTCTTCAGTGCCTCAAAGGCTGTGTCACTTTTATAGAACTGACCAAGTGCGCTAGCCACTGCAGTTCGTGCTTTAGTATTCTTTACTGAAGTTGCTTTTAGGAGTTTATCCAATGCATCTTCTGTTTTCAAAGATCCAAGTACTTTTGCTATCTGAACCTGTGTTCCCCAGAACTCTTCCTCGAGCAGGGCTTTTCCAAGAGCTTCGACAGCCTTGCGAGTCGCTTTTTTGCCTAGGGCTTGTGCAGCCTTAATCTTC
>JBHLPA010000266.1:0-4090 GCA_048939935.1 Promethearchaeota archaeon
AACACACCGGTCGCAACCATACTGTTGAACATCTTTGGCTATCTCTCTCTAGTTCCATTGATAGTACTTTCAATCTATGGTCAATATGAGATGGCTATCATTTCTAGCCTTTTCCTCTCAATTGTATCCATCACTCTATGTTGGAGATACAGCATCGTCAAAGTAACAGATTTGGTCTTCTTGGGATTCTTTCTCGGTTCAACTCTGTTGCTTCCATTCCCCTGGTGGTTTTCAATAGTTTCTACATACTACAGTGCCATGTTGTGGTTTGCCCTTGCGTTGATGACGGGAGTCTCGCTCTTAGGTAAACGCCCCTTTACACTAGAATATGCAAAACAGAGGGTATCCGAGTTTGTCTGGGCCACTCCGCAGTTCTATCGAATAAACCAGTTGATCACAATGGTCTTTTTCCTTGTCTTTGGAACTAATACTATAATTTCAGCGATAATCAACAATCTCCTAGTAAGATACCTACTTGCTTTCTCACTGCTTGGAGTTGCATTAACTGCGTCATCGATTGTGCCAAAGATCTACGTACAATCTGGGCTCAAGGTAGATTCTTCTTTACCATCTAAAGTCGACATGAGTCAGCTATCGATGGAAGCACTCTTCTTAGGAATGGTTGAAAGGTTCAATCCTGATGCTGCTAAAGGTGTGAAGGCGTTACTACAATTTACATTGACCGGTCTTCAAAGCGGTGATTTCTTCATAGATATCAAAGACTCAACTGCTACACTTGTTAAGGGTGTAGACAGAAGTCCAGAATTTTTAGTAGAGATTGATAGTGAAGACTGGGTTGCTGTTGTGGAAGGTAGGCTTGATGGAACTCAAGCTTATATGACTGGTAAGATGAAAGTGAAGGGTGACATGAATCTCTTGTTCATACTCGAACAGCTATTCCCCACTCTAGGAGTATCCTCTGATACTCCCGATACACATCGACTTGTGTCTTCAAGAGCTGGACAGAAGCTAATAGAATAAACGAATGGAGAGGGATTTTCCCTCTCCATCAAATATGATTCTAATGAAACCACTCCTTTTGTATGTGTGCCATTCAGCCAAGTTTGTTTCTCTTGCCTGTACGGCAGATTGTCCAATACAGCTGTCTTATGTGCGTCCATGTTACAAGTGTTCAATAATTGTTGGAGTGAGTCAAAATGGATTTCCCCGATGATTTAAGATCTGCAGAACAGGCTTTAGAACAGGCGGAAATTGAGTTCCTTAAAGGAGCTGATGGGGTATCTGAAGCACTATTACAAGAATTATCAACGGGAACATTCGCCTCTGATGTTAAAACTGCCCAAGAACAGATGCGGCATCTTGATGAGTCTCGTTATGTAAAATGGGACCGATGGACGAAGACCTACAACTTCGCTGCATCCTTTTGGAAGGATGAGGGATATCCGAGCATTGATACCACTACACATCAAGCTAGTAATCCGGATTGGTATTCAAGGAGGACCGGAACTACGGCATTTGTAAAAGACTTGATGACCCATCGATCTGTGATATCTCCAACTACGAATGGCGAGCAAAAGGGGCCTCCAACTCCTCTTGGTGAACCGTCAAACAGGTGGCTACTTGATTTTGTTGCCTTTTCCAGTCTGCGTCTATCTTTCAAGCATCATTGGGAGAAGTTAGTACGAGATATTGTGAGGAAACGATCTCAGACCAACCTGTCACTTGTAGCTAAACGGCTTGGTCTGACTATTCAAGATATTCTTGATATTGCGCGTAAGATCATGGATCTAGATGACCATGTGATTGAGCATGATGTAAGTGACGCCAGCAAGAATCTGACATATCTATGCAGAAAGCCAGATTCCAGTATAATCCCTCTGGTAGACATAACACCTTAAGAAGAATGATTGAATGAGAGCGGAAAGCCGTTTCTCAATCTTCAGTTTGAAACTACATCTGTTTCTCTTGCCTGTACGGCAGATAGTCAGATCCGAATAACTCCCTCGCTTGGACTATTTTCTCTACAGAACGAAATACTAAAAATCCACGATTGATTAACATTAAGCAGCATCCTTAGCTTATCCAGTGGATGCTTGCTACTGAATAGGAGTGGTTCTTCGATTGCCTTCTGTGAGAGTTTCGGGATACGCAACGAAAGCGGTGGGACAACCGCTCGAGCCATTCACATTCGAGCCGCCCAAACTGGGAGAGCATGACGTTCGGGTATCTGTCACGCACTGCGGTCTGTGCCAATCCGACATCCACGCCATCGACAACTACTACGGAATAACCTCCTATCCTTTTGTCCCTGGTCACGAGATTGTTGGGTACGTGTCAGAAGCTGGCGGCGTAGTATCCAACCTGAAGGAAGGGGACCGAGTCGGAATCGGCTGGCAAGGCCGTTCCTGCATGAATTGCGAGTGGTGCCTGAAGGGCGAAGAGCAGCTGTGCATGGACATTGTTTCGTCGGGAACGTGGGTGCCCTTCGGTGGCTTCTCGTCCTCTGTGATTGTTGATAGCCGCTTTGCCTATCCGCTTCCTGCCGCCCTGCCCTCTGAGGTGGCCGCGGTGCTTATGTGCGCTGGAGTCGCTGTGTATTCCCCACTCCGAACCTACGCAGAGCAACCTGCGCAGAAAATTGGCATCATCGGTGTGGGAGGACTGGGTCACCTTGCACTGCAGTTCGCCCACGCCCTTGGCCACGAAGTCGCTGCAATTTCCTCCTCTCCAGAGAAGAAACAACAGGCGCTTGCCTTCGGTGCAGACCACTTCATAGCTTCAGACGACCAGACCCGCTTGGAGCAAGCTGAATTTAGCTTCGACCTGCTGCTATGTACCGCTCATGGTAAGATTAACTGGGAGGCGCTGCTGCAAATCTTGAAGAAAAATGGGATACTGGTCCTTGTTGGCTTCCCAGATGTATCGTTCAATTCGACTGACCTCGTGGCACACCAACTGTCAATCACAGGTTCTTTCCTCGGCAATCGGGCCACAATGCGGGAGATGCTCTCGTTCGCACAGGAGCACAACATCATGCCCAAGGTGGAGTTGATGCCCATGACGGATGTAAACAAAGCGATTCAGAAAGTGAGAGAGAAAAAGGCACGCTACCGAATCGTCCTAATCAATGATATCGATGATTCAGGCAAATAGCCTGGGCACAGTATCTCCCATGTCATGATGATTATCGTATTGTGATACAATTGAAATACGATGACGTATGAAGATAACATTGCCTGAGGATAAAATCAGAAAGCAAAGCTCGAAGGGAGATGTAGAATTGAAAGTTGGCGAATTCACAGAAGAATTTCTACTTCAGTTAGCCAGAAAATCATATACTCAAGGTGATGCCCAGTTTGAGATCAAACCTGAGAACTGTGCGTTGCTGGTTATTGACTTACAGGATGAATTTGTCAAACCTCATTGGTCTCCTGATTGGATTCCAGAAGCCACCAGGCAGGTTCCACGAGTCAAGAGGCTGATTGAACACTGCAGAAGCAAAAACATACCTGTCATCTTCACAGTATATTCGAAGACACACAACTACTTGGACCGTCCAAAGACGGGAAAATTCATGCCTGGACGATATTCGAATCTTGACATTGATTTTTCTCAATTTTATCAGGATGGTAAGGTCTGGCATGAGCTAGAACCTCGAGATGATGAGATAGTGATTCGAAAATCCTCCTATGGTGCATTCTATGACACTCCTCTTGAAACCATACTGAAGAATTTGGAGAAAGACACTGTGATAATCGCTGGCACTCTCACAAACTATTGCTGTAGCACTTCTGCAAGACAAGCGTATGAAAGAAGCTTCAAAGTTGTGTTTGGTAGCGATGTGACAGCAGCAGATGATCCTGAGTTGCAAGAATTCGAACTGAAAGTCATGCGTAAGGGCTTCGCCAAAGTATTGACAGCAGATGAAATCATCGAGGCTCTAAGCTAAAATTAGCCATCGCAGAGCAGGGAATCAGGTCCGAACATTTCCCTGGCCATGACTTATTATTCGAAAAGGAGTAAACTTCTTGAGTCCTCTCTCCTCTATTTATGACGAGGCACTGTTATGAATAATGTTTTAGATGATACATATTTGCCCTTCACAGAAGAGCAGTTGTTGACCCATTTT
>JBHLPA010000015.1:0-16617 GCA_048939935.1 Promethearchaeota archaeon
ACGAGATCCCTTGGGGTCCATGGGGACATATCTCCGGAGAAACGAAACGTCAGCGTGTTGAGATTCATCCAATTTAAAAAGCATCGAGTGCCATAGTATTAACTATGAACAGAAGATTGTGAACTTAAAGCCTGTCAGGATTGTGGCCTAAAGTAGACCCATACACAAGACTCAAGACTGCAGACCGGTCATTGATGCATAGGGAATCGATGGAAGGCGCAAGTGAGAGATGAAGTATAATAGGCTATATCATCCAGCTTTTGCATGGGGAAGCTGGATAGTCCTTGTCTGTTTTATCATCTTAGGGATAGCATATTTTACCAATCTCATTCCTCTAGAACTGCAACCGATGTTTATTCTTCTACTAGTAAGTCTCGCAATTGGTGGAGGAGTCATTGCTACTGTCGGGTTACTCAAATCCTTTGACAGAGGATCCTATCCCTTGCTGCTTGCGGTTTTTCTTATCCCAGCAGTGCTATTTGTGATATACTATCTAATGACCCGATAAACTGTCTATCGCACATTTTCAGCATCCTCAGTCCATGACCTGGCGTCAGCTTTGAGATAATCGAATATGATCTTGAAGACAGCAAAAATCTCAATGATGCAAAGAAGAAGAATCACCATGAGTCCGGTAACAAGAGAACCATTACCAGAGTATGAGAACACAACAAATAGCAGACCTATGCTCAGCAAGGCACCCCATCCGGAACCTACCCGCTGCCATGTTTCCCTTGGAATCCAGAGAAAGAGGAGTCCTACAAGATCTAAGAGCCCTATCAAGACTGATAATGTTTCAATTGTGCCAAGGTACCATTCAGAAGTAAAAAAGAATCCAAACATACTGAATAGAACAGCATCTCGCGCGAGATGTGCACTTCGTACTACCGATAGCGATGTGTTAGAAATTTCTTTTGACATGTTACGAATATCTCCCTCGCTTTTGCTAATACTCAACTACAGAAATAAAGCTGATGTAATACCCGCCAAAAGAGTTCACCAATGGGGACGAACCCGCTGACCAAGTAGCTTTAGTATTAGAGGGGCTAGACTTCCGTGGCATCAGTGGAGTATGCACCGACTGACCTCGCGATCTCTTGCACCTCGGTGGGATGACCGAAGAGCGCACAGGGAGTGTCCTCGTTGGTGAGGAGGTGCTCATTCTCACGAATAGCGGTAAATAACGGACTGGCTAGCCCCTCTCTGAAGGATGTGTTAGACAGGTTATGGGTGGCAAGGTTTGAAACTGGACAGGCGGTGAGGTCGCCTTGAGGAGTTACATGTGCAAAACCGCGTCCGGCAGAAACACATCCCCCGAAGTAATCCTCATCTCCGGGTGAATGAATCACGTACAGTGAGTTGTTCCTTCTGTACTCAAGAACCTGTGAACGGAACTCGTCACGCTCATCAGGAGAGAGCATGAGTGTCTTGTCATAAGAGCCACAGGTGTCACCCGTGAGGTTCTCAGCCATCACTGGGATATACTCGATGAAGACGCCCACAATGACTCCGAGCTTGACATACTGGTCAAGGTTCTCCTTCTGCATCCAGAACTTGTAGTTCTGATTGGTGATGGTCACTGAGATACCAGTTGGGACTCCACTGGACTTCAACATGGTCAAGGTCTCAAGTGCTTGCTTGTGTACACCTCTACCTCGGCGGGCATCAGTTATTTCTTCACTTCCCTCAACACTGACAACGACTGCTACGTTCTTTGTGCTTCGGAGGCGTTTGTGGTCATGACGGGTGAGGGCAGTACCGTTGGTCAAGATGATGAAGAATCGATCCTTGAAGGACTCACAAAGCTCTAACAAACCTCGGAAAAGGAATGGTTCTCCACCTGCAATTATGAAACCGAAGACTCCCTGTTCTGCAGCGTCTTTGATGATGTCATACCACTGGTTCCAGTCAAGGGTCTTTCTTGCCTCAGAACAGTTGGTTCGTGGCTTTTTGTCAAGAGTACCAACAGCGGCTGCATAACATCCAGCGCAGCTCAGATTACACTGAGAGGTGATACTGAGGATAAGGAAAGGAGGTACTCTCAAGCCAGCTTCCTTGGCTTCGCGTCTGAGTTTCTCTGTCTTTTTGTATGCTCGAGCTAATCTGATCCCTGCTCTGATGTATCGGGGGTTTCGAAGTACCCAAGGAACAAAAAGACGGGACATGTTAGGGTCTAGTCCGTCAAGGACTTTCTTCATCTGTCCATTGGTCGAATTACCATTTGCGTGCTGTTTGACTGTTTGTAGCATCCTACTTTCCCAACTTAGTGATGGCGCGTGTCTAATATCTACGAGCGAATCCTTATAAATTGTTTGACAAACGCCAAACGCCAAACGTTGAAGTCGTGCCAAACGTTTAAATGCGTTCGGACTAGAGCTGGACTAACGCGCCACCTGTGTCTTGCAACATGGGGGGAGATGATACAAATGAAGAGAGTACTAATCCTATATGACACGCAGTTTGGAAATACTCGGAAACTTGCTCTTGAGCTTGTGATTGGGATTCAGCAGTATGAGGGAATCGTGACCAAAGTAGCCAATGGCGATGGTCTTGACACTGAGGATCTCGCAAAGTACGATGGAGTCCTGTTCGGCGGTCCTACACGTGCCTTCAGAGCAACACGAGGCGCTATGAACGCTATAAAGAGAGCAGGTGAGATTGGACTCGACGGTAAAGTCGTATCCACGTTTGGAACCTACATGTTGGGGAAGGAATCTCGGGGTGTCAATGGTATGGACAAGAAGCTTAGAAAAGTCGCACAAAATGCTAAGGTGATTAGTCCAGGTTTTTCAGCAAAGGTCGAGGGTGTCCGTGGACCGATTGTTGAGGAGGAAATTCCCAGAGCACATGACTTTGGGAAAGCATTCGCAGAGGAGATTCTTCAAGTCACCTCACAAACAGCGATGCACTAAACTTAGAATCGGATTACTTAAGGGTTGGATTCGTTTCTAGACCGGACTATGTCATTAGAAATCTATGCTGCGGCCTTCTGGATCGTGGCAATAATCTCGATTATACTCCAAGATAGAAAAGCAGAATCTGGAGTGACAAAGGTCGCAACTCCGACCACGTTCGTAAAGTTCCTCCCTACTCTAAGTGCGGCGATATTTGTCCTATTATTTCGCCCTCCAACTCTTTTCACTATCCTACTCGCCGCAGCATTGGTGCTCTGCACACTCGGCGATATAGGGATGGAGATTGACCTTGTTCCGGGAATTGGGATGTTTCTACTGGCACACATTCTCTATACAACGAACTTCCTCTGGCAGTCAAGTGTAACAGGTCTGACTACAATCCCCATAGTACTAGCATCTGTTTGTATGATAGTAGGAATACTGTATGTAGTGATGCTTATTCGATACCTAAAGTCGTCAGGCCCTGAGATTCCTCCTTTCATTCTCAAGGCGGGAACATTGTACTTCATCATAATAGCAGCAACATTCAGTGCCACAGTACTTCTCTGGCAGACAACTGGAGCTGTCTTGGGGTACCTACCGATCATTGGAGCTCTAATATTCATAATCTCTGATTCATTCATTGGAATTAATGAGTTCCACCACAAGATCTCACATCATGAGTTCTATATCATGCCAACATACTATCTAGCAATCTTCTTGCTCTCGTTGGGTGTGTTTGTGTTCGCAATGTGATAATATTGAAGTTCCAAAGTTTGATAAGAAAGCTTCCCCTCACAGACGGAGGGGAAAGGCTTGAACAATGATGAGCTACTGGAAGCAATCGATGCCAAACTAGATCAACTAAACACTTCTAGCCTAATTGAACCCGAGCACATCCGTCCAGTAGCAATCATGACGCGGGAGCGAAGGCAGCTCGGAGAGTTGGAGAAAGAGCTGCTGCAGATTTTGGACCTAGTAAAACTGGACGAGAGAGTCCCAAGTATCATCACTCGATTAGCAAATGTGTATCTTCTAGAAGCAATCTTTGGTCGTGCAATTGTTCTGTATGAACTGACCTTAGGATTAGACAGTAAACAGGTGGATGCCTGGATTAACATGGGATTAGCATATCTCATGGTATCAAGCCCTAAGGAAGCCATTAGTTGTCTTGGAAGCGCATTGGCCATAGACCAGAGAAATACCCTTGCACTAGTGTACTTAGCAATGGCACAGCTGAAGATGGAAGAGTTGGACGAGGCAAACAAGAACCTTGACCGGGCCATTTCTATAGACCCCAACATGACCAGGGCTTTGCTTGGGAAGGGCGAATACTTCAGAGCTAAGGGAGAAATAGAGGTTTCCGTGACCTGGTTTCGAAGAGCCCTATCTATGGACCCACAATTTCTAGCAGCCTTGATGGAACTTGGCAATGCTTACCTCGCCATCAAGAAATATGAGGAGGCCATTGAAGTCCTGACAAAGGCGCTTGCAATAGATCCAGAACAAGCATACGCACTCTCAACTCTGGGTGATGTCTACTTTGAACAGAATGATCTAGAATCAGCACTGTACTTCTATGATAAAGCGGTGAGTATCAAGTTTGATGACCCAGAACTTTGGATAAAGAAGGGGGATATTCACAAATCTCTCAAGTCATACCAACAGGCAGCTAATGCATATCAAAAAGCCATCAATGCAGATCCAGAACATGTAGAGTCATGGGTCAAGAATGGTGCAGTGATGCTACTGCTTGATGATGAAGGTACAGCCTTGGAGTATCTTAACACAGCTCTTGCATTGGAACCAAACAATGCAGATGTGGCCCACCAGAGGGGACTCATCTACTACTCGCTAGAGCGATATCAAGAAGCGCTGGATGACTTTGACGCAGCCTTTGCTGTAAACCCTGGAAATCCAATGCATCTCTATTATCGCGCACTTATATTGGAGATTCTTGAGCGAAATGATGAAGCCAAGAGAACATGGCAGGTAGCACTGAGTCTGTTCAAAGAGATAGGTGATGATATGAAGGTTGCAGAGTGCTCGGCCAGACTGCGACGACTGGGGTAGACTACTCTAACACTTCAGGCAAATCCTTCAATGCTTCCACTGTGTCAACATCATCAGTGATTACGAGATAACTGTTCATACTAGTACTCTCTCCAGACTTCAGAGCTCGCCTCTCACGGACTCCAAAGTTCTGTGCCTTCTCTCCAAGTGTGTCTACATAGACCAATTGATCCCATTTGTAAGCCGAGATTACACCTAGAACTGTGCCATCAGACGGACTCTCATATGCACCCCAACTGTCTCTCCCAGTCCACAAATCAACACCTTGAGTGTTTGGTTCATAGATGAGTCTTCGATTGTCCTTTATCGTGTGCACCCTATTCAATGCGGTTCCACCGGGTGTTGGAATACCGCGATATCCTGTGAAGGGTCTCTTCCATTGTTTGCTTGTGTTTTTTGTTTCAAATTCAACACTCAGGATAGGTGTACCTGGAAGTATGAGATATCGATAAGATACTGTAACACCCTTCAATCCAGGGCAGTACTCCAAAGTAGAGGTCATTGTGAAACCAACCCAGGGACCGACTTTCTTCTTTGATAGCTTCCAGACCTCCTTCTGTAGAGCGGTCTCCCAGTCCCATACTTCAAGTCCAACTATCATTGGGGAAATCCCACTGTATACCTTCTCCCACCAAATAAATGGACCAACCTTTGGAAATGTGTCATAGAAGACATTAAGCTCGCCTTCTTTGTGAAATTTGACCAAGGTTCCTGCCTGTTCAGGACATACTGCAATTGTATATCCACCAGTTGTGAGAGAATGGAGACTTACGCCTTCTTCTATGGTCTTTGTTCGTTCAACATTCAGTGTAGAGTCATAGACCACTGCGGTTAATGGAATTCTAAAGTTTCGAGACCTGAATCGAATCTCCAGCTCACCATTCCGTCGGAACCAAGAACCATCATCAGTCGAGGTGATCTTCATTGGGTATAAGAATGGCTTGTCCATGAAGACCTCAGGCACCTGTATCTGTAGTTCTTGCTTGCCATTGGCCAAGAGACCATCAGGCATGCGTAGATGGATCGTTCCGTCAATTGGGTCTTCAGGAGTGACCCTCACCCGGAGTTCATGATTGTTTGTCTTTGACTTGTCAACAAGCATGGGATTTGGAATCTTCCGACGCTGTTTGCTTGATTTAGGAGATATCTCAACCTCTAGGTCTGACCGAATATCGAATATCTCTGTGATTGGTTCAGGAATCCTGTATATCTTTCGATAGAGTGACCGAACCTTTCTCCAGTCACCATCACCAATGTAGAGCCTCAGTGGAATCTTTTCAATTGATTCACCGGGATGAAGTGTTGGCAATCGATATTCAATTCTTGGAACACTAAAACCTCTTCTGAGTCTGGCTTCTTCAACATGTTCAGGATCCCAAATGTAACCAACGAGAAGCTTCTCCTGATGTCTGTAAAATGCATACCAGGCTTCATGGAAATCCTCAGGAGTCTTTGGTAAATGTGGATATCCAGACCAGTCTATTGATCCGATATCATAGAGTTCTCCTCGAAGTGGGATAATAGCATGGTCGAAGACTCCACCAAACCAACCTCCGAGGCGTATTCCAAGGTCATTCAAGTTTGACTTGCCAATGTTCTCATAACGTACAATTGTTTCAAGTAAGTTTGTACCACTTTGGATTCGATATGAAACATGATACCGTAAACCGGGGCGTTCCTGCGAGTCGGCGGTCATCCGTACTTCAGCAAAACCATCACCGTTTTCAAGGTGAATTTCGGGATCCATCCGAGACCATTCACCACCCCCAGAGGGGAACGGATACCCTTCCTCCAAGCCCAGAATATGCCAGCCACCAATCAACTGATGCATTGTCTTGTGTTCAAAGCGGTTGAATCCTAGTGAAGGGAGACCAAGCATCTGTGCTCGAAAGGTTTCGTTTTCTAGGACTATTCGATTGTCTAAGCCCTTATAGACAACAGCACCAGAGATTCCAAGAACAGGTATGCTGAAGTTTCTCTTCTCGACTTGTTGCTTCTTTCCTTCATCCTCAAGATAGACTTCAAGATCAATATTGAGTAGAGTACCTACATCCTTCTCAAGGGAGATTGTGACGAGTTCCTCTGACACATCACCGGGCGAGAGAGTGAACTCTATTTTCTTCGAACTAACGGTAACACCATCTGGGGGTGTCAACAGTATCTCTCCTTTCACTTCCGCTGTTGTGTTATTGAATGAACTGAGCCCAATCTCATCTGATCCGTTTGGTATCAAACTTGGATGAAATGGTCCGGAACGGATCATAATCGGAGTCGTAGGAATAAGACCACTAAAGAGGGAGATCTCATGGCTTCCAAGCTTCAATTTCCATTCTGCCTGTGTTCCTATTTTTTCGTCCGAGTTTGTTTCTCTATCAATTGGTCGTGCCTCATGAGAGACCGAATAAATCCCGCAGATTGTAGCGCTATCGCCTGAGGCTAACAGACCAGTAGACTCATCGTTTAATCTAGCAGAGAAATGTGGAGAAGTCTGCAAATCCAATGAATATTGAACTTCCGATTCCCCGCCATTTTCAATGGTCAGTTCTACTGGATATTCTTTGTATCCTATGTAACCAACATGTGTGTTGGGTTGAACGCTCGCTGAGATTGTCTCTCCATTAAACGCTAATCGAAATCCACAGATTCCTTTTGCTTCTCTGTCAACAGTGACATCAAGAAAGTCACCATTCTCTCCCTCAAAGTGGTACTTGAATACTCCAATACTTTCTTCTATGATGTCATCAGTTTCCTGACGGATCTCACGTTTGAAGGAATCATACCAATCATACTTCTCAAAGAATTCGTGGAACATCTTGTTCCCAAGAATACCGGGAATGTGCGATTCCATCAGAACTCTGGTTGCGGGGACCCAGTTGTATCCTGTCCTCTTATAGAGCGGGAGAGCTTTCAGGTTACCAGCCCAGGTGTGGAGGTCAATACGACGTTTTCCTACCTTTGCAGCTGTTTCCGCAGCCTCAATGAGGAGGGCTTTTCCAAACCCTTGACCTTGATAGTGAGGATCAACCCCAAGAAGACCAACGTAAGCTGCCTCTGAGTCGCGATTGGAGTCGCAAACGTTGCAATAACCTACGATCTTGTCATCCTTGTATGCAACAAGCACACGAATATCCCTATTCTTCTTTTGAGAGTCAAATACACGTTGCGCGGTGACGTCGCTACCGCCTGTAAAGCCATCTGGCCAACTATCTGAATCATCGAATGAGTTGAAACACTTTGCTAATAATGCAGAGTCGTCCATGTTCAAATGGAAATCGCGGACCTTACCTTGTGTATGCTTTTCAGTCAAGATTGCAGTCTCCTCAGAACGCGTAAATCACCCACTTCGAAGGTTGTTAAAGAGGTTTGTGGACTACGCGAACTCCCATATCTGACCTTCTATTTGTGATAAAGCATTTGGATTCAACGCCTATTAAGTAATCGAGAATCAAAAAGAAGAAGAGAGAGGGGAAACCCCCTCTGATTAGAAATTATGTGAAGATAGCTGTTATACCACCAGTTGCAGTCTCAATGATTACAATCAGTGTCTGTGATGCAGTGGCATAGTCCGAGGACTCATAGTGGTTGGATGTAATCTGCGTCCAGCCAATTGCAGTGATGTCAACACCACCAACTCCAGCTGCGCATTCCACACTACCCCCAACTCCTGTTGGCAGGTCTACTATAACATCAATACCGCCAGTTACTGCATTCAGATTGAAAGTGGCATTTCCGAGAAGGACAACATCATCTGTCATCTCTAGGGAGATTCCACCGGTTTCTGCGTTGATTGCGACATCACCGACATGTGCACCATCGACCAATACAACATCGATACCACCTGTCGCAACATCAACATCAAATGTGTAGTTTAATCCACTACCCAGTGTGATGTTAACACCACCGGCAATATAATCGAGTGCAATAGTGTTACTTGAGAAGGTGACCGTAGGTGCACCATCACTCTGGATGGTTCTATTCTGGACTTCAATATCAATGTCGTACAGGAGGGAATCGTTGTCAACGAATGTTATTAAAACTCCACCTGCGCCGAGATTGACATCTAGGGTCACTGTACCTGTGGTGGCTCCAACTTCTGAATCGAAGTGGTATTCAGTAGTTGCTGTGTTCCAGTTAAACCATGAATTGCCGTAGAAGGATAAAGCTCCTACTCCAATTGCACCTATGATTATAACTGCAAATATACACACAACCATACTTGTGTTTCTTTGATAATTACTCATTTCATACACCTTTTCTGTGAGACCTCAGGAATGCGTGCCAATCCTTTCGCAGGTCTCTATATTGCGAATCTTCCTCCAGAGCAAAGCGACGCATGATTCGCGACGCATCGCCTCGTATTGAGGACGGCAGTTTGTCATAACCCTCCTCATCTACAATCAGATTGCGAGAACTTATCTCGTTCTCCTGATTGATCAGCGCCGTCATCAGTTCCATAGCCTTCTCAACCTGATTCTCTGGAATATCTATACCATAGACTGAGAGGCTTCTAATTATGGACTTCAGGCGTTTAGTTGTATCATCCCCAGAGGCTTGTACCATTTCACTGATACCCATCCTGTACTCTCTTGCGGATGCTCGATAGTACCTTTGGACTATGCCTGTCTGGGTCTGCTCAGTTCTTTCCTCGAAGACAAGACCAACTTCCTTCAACTTCTGAATATGATGAAGGATTGTACCTGGATTCTTGCCTGTAACTTCAGAAAGCTGTTTGACTGTCATCGAGTCTTTCACGAGATAGTCAAAGATTATCTTGGCGCGAGTTGGCTCCATTAGTAACTTGATTATTTTCTTGTCTTCGATGACTTCCATATCTTTGATTCGTCGTTTCCGTTTAGTGGAGCCGCTCATTTCTATACACCTCCTACGAAGCTTGGACCACCTTCATCCTCTTCCTCTACAAGCACGAAATTTTCGTCATCTGCAGAGAGAATCATGTACACTCTAGTTAGACCGATAGACAATGCTGGTAGGAGTATAAAGGCTAAGAATAGAATCATGATGACACCATAGATACCAAGCGGAATCATAGCGGGTACAAAGTTCTCTATTACGAATGGAGTAGCCATAACAATCATTGGCGAAACAAGGGCTACAATGAGTAGAATGTATGATAACCAAGCTCCAAACACTCTATCGAAGTACTTAATGCTCATACTGAGCGATATCTTTGTTGCATCAATGACTGAGTGACCATCGATTATAGCAGGGAATAGCATCGTCATCAAACCTGTACTCAAGACGAACCAAATGACAGCAAGTGCGGAGAGAAGAGGATTCATTGATCCGCCACCAATGAATGCAAGATTGAGGATTTGTTCACCAAACAGAGCCACTCCACCTGCAATGACAAGCAAGACTGGTCCTAAGATAAACAAGAACAACATGATTCCTCCCCCTGCTAAAGAGAAGAATTTCTTTCTGTACCAAGTGAAGACGCCCTCTGCTGAGGTCCCTTCACTCTCTACAATCTCACGACTCATTCCAAAGAGTGCACCTGTTGCAACAAAGAATGGAGCAACAAACGGTAGCGCGATTAAGAATATACCAATCGCGAGTGTAAACCCACTGGCTGCATCCAATGAATTGAATGACTCAGTCCAGATCATGAAGGTTTCAAATCCTCCAGGTATTAGAAATATAGGAATGAAGACCAATGCAGCGACTAGAGCTATCAGAATGAATGTGACAATAAAGACTCCAAATATCGCAAGCACATAGGATATCACGTTTTTCGTAGCGAACCTGATGCTTATCTTCAGGTCATCAAGAATTGTCTGAAAGCTCGCGTTTTTCATTGTTTTTCACATCGCTAAAGATTGAAGGAGAGTGTCTTATCAGTTTCCATCAAAGGACACCCTCCAAGTTTATCGCACCTAGACGATAGGCATATCGACAACACTCTGTGTTGCGATCTTTCCACCAGTGAGTTCCTGGTAGACCTTGACCCAAGCAATCCTTACCATAGGTAGGAATAGCAGGAGCCAGAGGAACACCATGACGACTGTGTAGAGTCCAACAACAGCAATTACTGGGAGTATAGCCATCGTTACAACGGTAAATGTCGGAGCGAGGCTAAGACCTAGGAGGATAATGGGACCAAAGGTGGCGGCTAGTAGAAGTACTATGGCGGTAAGCACTCCGTATACACGATCAAAGTATTGGATGGACAGGGAGAAGGACTCCTTGAATGCATCCTGGACACCCTTACCACTTGCGACAGCTGGCCAGACCATGGAGGTCAGACCTGCGGTTAAGTACAGCCATACGAATGTGAAGGCTGTGAGGAGATAGGTGGCTGGCGCGGTGATGGTGTAACCCATCGCTAGTGAGGTGAGTCCCCAAGCGATAACGGGTGGCAGCACTACAATGATAGTAAGAATAGCTCCGGTGGCGAAGAAGGACAGGAACTTGTGACGGAAGTAAGAGAAGGCTAGCTCAGCCTTGGTTTCGCCCTTGGTGACAAGATCGTGGCTCATTCCATAGATAGAGCCGCTGACAACCAAGAACAATGAAACCACAGGAATCAATATCAAAACTCCAAGACTCCCAAGAATCAGGGGATTAGCTGTAGCCCACTCAGCCATAGCAATCATGGTGGCTTCACTCATTGGCGCGAGAACAGCCCATGCCACAATGGCAATGGGGATTACGACGATTACGGCAAGAATCGCCATGACGATCAGCATGCCAAGATTGGCAAGGAAGTAGCTCAACATGCTTTTCCAAGCAAGCTTTGTACTTGTCTTCAGATCGTTGAAGATGGTTCCGAAAGTTGTAGACATTGTATACACCATTTTATTGTCTGCAAACGCTTGACTTGTTACTTATCAAACGTTTGACACATATCAAAATAGGATTTAAACGCTTATAAATTGTTTGATGAACGCCAAACATCATGTTTCATCAAACGTTTGGCATATTTTCATCGAAGACTAGTATAAACATCATTTCAAACGGTGGTTCATCGGTTTTTGATCATCTGTATCAGCAACTCGTAGCGATAGCTAGAGAAGAATTGATGATAGCCTGCAATGAGAACTTTGACACTTGTGACATGCTTGTTCCGCCTAATGGAACGAACAGTTTCAGTGAGTTCGGTGATATCATCTGCTAGAAGGAGGCTGAAGATTACCGGTTCTGATGCAGAAACATAGGTTTCCCAATGATGAAGGGAATATTCCTTTAATAACCAGTCAGTGATGTCTGAGTGTGAAGCAGAACGCTCATCCCATAGAATACGTACAATATATGGTAAGCTGGCAGCCGCACCGAGTTCGAGGAGTGCAGTGAAGCGAAGTGCGTCACTATCTTCAAGCTCACGGATGAGCCGCCTGACTCGACGTGCTGTAAGCCCTGACTTTTGAGCGACATCAACAATGGGTAGTCGCGGATCTTCGAGGAGTGGTTCTAGTATTCGAAGATGTGTCTTCGTGAGCTTCATCTTTACACCCCAGTTACGAATGAAAGTATGAAGCTCTGCTTTCTCAACGGAGTCTAGTGTTCGAAGAAAAGAACCGAGTTCGTGTAGTTCCTTTGGACCGTTGTATTCAGCAACAAGAGCATAGATCCCATCGGTATATGCTGCAGCAGCGATGACATGCTTACTAGACCCAATCTCTCCGACCATCTCCACCTCATCCCTCGATCCATCTGTGTGGAGCAGACTGAAAAGAAAGTCTGTGTCAGTCATTGCGGGTGATAGAGCAATAGAGTATCCAGATATGACTCCTGACTCCTCAAGATTCAAAATTCTGCGGCGAATCGCATTAGCGGAGATACCATACTTGCGGGACAGTTCCTGATAGCTGATCCTACAATTATGATCAAGGTCAGTTAGAATCTTCTTATCTAATTCATCCAAAACGCACACATCCTCGCGAGCTCAACAACCATCAGGGGACCGGAGAACCGTAATTTATGCGTTGCTAACTGCGCGCGGAGTTTCACAGTGAAGCAGTTTGCCGAACATAACTCTGAATTGCGTCCCCAGTTGTGAGGTTCAGGGTTTTCTTGTTACGGACATCATGAACAACTTTCTCAACAGCAAGCTCATGACTGATGTCCTTCAATGCTTCATTAATCTCAGCAAGTCTAGTTGTTGAAGCGTATCTTCTGAATTTCATAGCTGATAGTATTTGATGACCGTAGCTTGTGAGCCAAAGGGGGAACAAATCTATCTTGCCAGCCCTATCAAACAGGACCAATTCCTCTAGCTCGGTGTCTCTCCTTGATAGGACAGAAGGTAAGAGAACACTTCCAGGTGTTGTGGAAAGAGTGTCTAGATCAAAATAGAGTGTGCTCCCACCTCGTTGGAGTTGCGTTTCCAAGAGGTTTACCATCTCGGAGTAGAACTTTTGGATGCCCTCTTCATAACTGCCTTTTGTTGGAAGTAGTTTCACAATATCACGAACACGACCATCAAAGCACGCTAGTTCAGGCATTCCAAGAGCGCTAAGTAGAACTCTCTGAGCGTTAAACTCATTCTTAATTGGAAACTTCTTGGACAAAGCCACGAGATGTTTCTTCACACCCCCCCATCCAAATTCATCCACTAATTCACGATAAGTTCTGGGTGAGTATTCAATCTCAGTGTTCTTTTCATAGAGCCATTCCGGAACAAAACCAGCTCTTCTGTCAGTATAGAAGGCGAAGAGCTCATCGTTGAGATTTGGTGGGATATTACTCATGAATGTATCAATCACAATCTTCGGTTTCGGACCCTGTTGGGTCAGTTGAATCACTGCTGTTGCGAGCTGTTTCAGGTCTAGAAGAGGTGCAATGTTGATGATGTTGAAACTATTCTCCTGTAAGTAGATGTAGGTTAACTCCTTACATCCTGCAAGTGGTGTCAGGTCAATATCAGTGAATTTGTTGTGGGACAGGTCAAGGTGTCTAAGATTTTGACAGTTCTCAAGTGGCGTTAAGTCGATCTCCTCAAGTTTGTTGACAGCAAGGCTCAGGTACTCAAGGTGTTTGGAGGATTCTAGAGGACTAAGGTCAACTTCTGTCAACCAGTTTGAACTGATGTCAATACGAACAGGTTGGTCAATCTCTTCAACCCATTCTAGATTCGATTTTCTTGAGAAGAACTCGCTCCCGTCATCCGCATGAGTCTTGAATACAAAGTGGTAGTTCTTGGCGGGGATTTTTGCACATCGTACAACAAGTAGGAATTTGCTTGACAATTCACCCACCGCTCCTACTATCAAATCCCTAGCATCAGTATATTAAGACCTCCTAAAAAACAGAATTGAGCGGATAAGGCGTGGTCATGAAGATCACGCATTTTGTGGACCTAGATGAGCTTCTTGAACTCTTGAAGGAAATAGTTTGCCTGCTTCGCACCAAGCTCCCAGAACATGGGATCGGTGATGTCGAATCCGAAGTCCTTCAAATGGTCTCGTACGCTCTTTGTGTTTCCCCCAGCAAGCAGACCTCGAAATCGCTCTGCAAACTTTGGACCCTCCTGTTTGTATATGGCATATTGTGCAAACACAAGCATCTGGGCAAAGCTGTAGCTGTAGTTGTAGAACCTGCGAGTTGTGAAGAAGTGGTGAGGAACTCGAGCCCACTCATATTCCATATATTCATTCCAGTCTACTGAGTCAGCAAAGATTCTCTTCTTTGCTGCATTCCAAAGCTCACATGCCACATCTGCATCGAGGAGTTTGCCATCTTGGATAGTAGAGTAGAGACTCTTCTCAAATAATGCTCTAAGACCAACGTAGTAGACAGTATAGAAGAATCCCCCTAGGACGTGAGATAAGATCTCAAACTTCTGCTCCTTTGTTTCTGACATAGAGAGTATCTTATCAGTAAGAAGAAGCTCTCCAAATATTGATCCCATCTCCGCCAGACATGCTGACGTCTTGTAATTAAGGGGAGTTTGGTGCTGGAAGGTTATCTGACCCTGCACGGCATGACCTAGCTCATGAGCGAGAACAAACAGGTCGTTCATTGTTTCATTATACGACATGAGAATGAAGGAACTCTTCTTTGTGAGATTTCTCGCACAGTAAGCACCATATGACTTTCCCTTCCGGTTTGCAGCATCGATTCTATACTCATCGAACATATCGGTTACAATCTTTCCAGCCTCAGGATCGAATGCGTCGAATGCATCAATAACGAGGTCTCGTGCCTCATTCCAACGGAATTTCCACACAGGCTCTGTAGTCATCGGCGCAATAACATCAGATCCCTCGAGTTTGTCGACACCCATCACTTTAGCCTTTAATGTAAGCAAATCGCGGTATCTGTCAGAGGTTGACTCAATGACTGAGAGGAGGGTTTCAACAGTTTCCTTGTCAACATCTTGGTCTAACAGACTCTGGGTCATTGGAGAGGGATGTTTACGAAGCTTCGCAATTGCTACATGGTCTGAACAAATAGAACGAAGGGCAAATCCGTAAATTAGTCTGTCTTCACTGATGCTCTTGTAGAGTGTTTCAGTGGCCATTCGTCTGATGTCGCGATCAGGGTTCATTCGGAGTGAGCTAAGTTCGGGGTATGATATCGTCTTTGCTTCACCGTTTACAACCACATCATAGAGCTTCTCAGAAACCCAAGAATCCTTCAGTTGTTCGAATAACTGTACTCCATTCACATCCTTCTGAAGAATGAGTTGCTCCTCAACCTCGGATAGCTTGTATATAGCTTCGTTTCTCAGACGCTCAAGATAATGTTTGTAGTCCCTGAGATCTGAATCTTCTAAAAGGGAGGGATTTTTCAAAAGGAGTTCTCCCAGCCGAATCTCATATGGAGCAACAATTTGACTAAACCTACTCTTAGTTTGATTTGACCAGTCTCTAAGCTGAGCAGCTTCTTTATCAGTGCTATCGGCATCATAACGCCGAACCCCGTATGAGATGTAATCATTCCACCGGACCAACAGAACCTCGCGCTCAAGAAGGAGCTGTTTAATCTCAGGAGCAGACATTGCGGGGATTTTATCATTGTACTTCTCTGCGAATGACTCGACATCCACCAACAAGTCATCGAGGAGCTTCTTCACCTCATTCAGGGATGCCCCATCAACCAATGGAGAGAGGTCCCATGTCATCTCTGATTCTGTCATTATGACCACTGTTAGATGCGCTGAATATCCTCCATAAAAGCCCTAGTCTATGGACAATGGGTTGAGTTAAATTGACAAACAAAATCTAGAGAATGAGATGACAAGCGGTCTTGAGGATTTGCACATTCACTCAAACTACTCTGATGCGGTTTCCAGTGTGGAAGAGATTGTAAAGAGAGCAATCGCACTCAAACTCAAGACGATAGCAATCGCAGATCACTTCTGGCCATCACTAGGGTCTCGACAGGGAGGAGTAAACCTCATCGAGCAAAGGCGACACGAGATTGAGACCTGTAGAAATGATTATCCATATATCAGGATTCTTGACGCAGCTGAGGTAGACATCCAATCAAATGGTGAGCTTGCCCCAGTTGCTGGAGGACTTGAGCAGTTTGATCTTGTGATCGGGTCATTTCACTGGTATACTGACTCAACAACTTGGGTGTCAGCATTAGTCAAAGCATTACGACGGAAGGAATTTCAGATTCTCGGGCATTGGGATGGATATCTCTCTTCTTATAGAGAAGAGGATGGAATAATTGCTGCAGAAGC
>JBHLPA010000267.1:0-4064 GCA_048939935.1 Promethearchaeota archaeon
GATGATTTTCAGAGAGGCTATAGATGTCAATGATGATTCTGTCCGGGATAAAGAAGCAGTTACTAGAGCAATCGAGATTGCGAAAGGCATAGAGAAGATTGAAGAGTATGTTACTGGTCCAGAAGCATTTGGTGATTGGGCCCACACATTAGAAATCGGTATTGTTCCAAGATCAGAGGAAGAAGCAGCAGAGAAGAAGGGAATCACTCAACTCTCCTATCATGGCAACTCGTATGTTGCACAGTGCACTCAAGAAGGACTTGACCTTGCAGCAGAATTTCTCCAACGTTTAGCGAATCGATACAAGGGACAGCAAATTGAGAATACTCTGATTAATGCTTCAACAGAGTATAGAACGGCCGCTGAAGCAATGAAAAAATTTACAGAAATGTTTCCTTTCAGTCTTGAGAAAAATTGGATTCCTGGGGAGTTTCCTGATGACAAGAGAATCGAGGGTGCGAGAGCTCTCAGGTTAGCTAAGTCTCATGTTGAATCAGGCATCAAACAAATGGAAAATGTGTTAACGAAATGGAAATAGAACCTAACAAATTACGCTCCAGGGTATCAATTATAGCCTCATATAATGGACATACAACCTTGAGCGGCGCAAACCAAGTGATGCGCCTCTTTTGTAGTGCTACCTGAATCTCTTGATGAAGAGCACGACGAGAGCTCCATAAATCATTCCAATTGCCAATACGAGCACGACTCTAATTGTGAGGTCCATTGGTGTCCAGCTCCTGATTAAGACACCCCCAAGTCCTGGTGTGGTAGTGGAATTGGCAGGAGGTGTGGTTGTTGTGGGCAAGGGTGGAGGAGTAGTATCAGTAGAGGATGGTCCCCGAGGATAACGGTCCACAGAGCCTGCTGTACCAGGGATGGTATAGGTACCAGTACCTCCATAGTCTGACCACCAATTCCCATATGAAACCCCATTATCCCAAGTGTTACTAAACCCATTGTCTCTGACGCCCTCAAGACCAACATAGATCTGGTTGTAGTAGATTTGATTTCCCATCGAGTCACCATAGATGAAGATCTCTTCATCTGTATTGTCTTGAAGAAGATTGTTTAAGATGGTCGTGGTGGCAGTGGCCTCAAGGGCAATTCCAGTTGCAGCGCTAGATGTAATTGAACAGGCGTCGATTGTATTTCCACTGCAGTCAAAGAGATAAACGCCATCCCCAGGAGCAGAACTGATTGTACAGCGTGAAATAGTACAATCCCAAGATAGGTCCATAACAATGCATGTTCCATCTAATATCAAGTAGCTGAGGTCGATATCATATGAATTTACACCATGATTGAGTGAGCAAATCCTTGAGTAATCGAATATTGAATCTCGCCATATGATGTATCGTTCAGTAATATTGGATAATGGAATGAACAATTCCAGATTCTGAAATGAGCTGTTGTATTGTATATGGCAAGAGAATAACCGTCATTTGCACTGGATATCTCTAACCACTCAATCATGTAGGGATTACCAGGTGACCCATCTCCTGACCATCCCTCCGTCACGAAATCAGCATTTGAAGTGATGACCATTGGACTCCTAGAAGTGTAGCTCTGACTTGGAACATATTCTTTCTCAGGAGTCTTTTCCAATTGCAGTGAAGTACTGCTAAACGAGCAGAGAAGAATTACAAGGATGATAGTCAGATGAGCTAGTTTCCTCAATCTTCATCCTCCTCGAAATATGAGTCGTGATATGTTTCATCAGCGATTTGACGAAGATAATCAGATTCCTCCTCGTCTTTACGGATTTCTTCATTCATGCTTTCAGACTTAGACGGATGAAATCCAAATTTTCCGATATTTTGTAGTGTTTTCCATCCCTGCCGAACCAATAGTAGTAAGCCAAGGAGTGTTAATGCGAAGAGAATGAAAGATGCATTGTACCACCAAATCGGATGGCCAACGATGAGGTCTGACAGTATTGTGTAGGTTCCATAACCAAAGATGAAGATAATGGCAATCGCTAATAGTAACTGCCACTGTTTAGAACCCCACATTGGTGCCATACCAAATACCACGTAACGAATACTGATATCAAACTGCTATAAATTCCTTCTCTACCTCGAAACTATTCAGAAAACTTATGAGGAGGTCCATTCTTAATTACCGATATGCGTGGTAAAGGGGTACTACTCGCTCTACTTGTCATGCTTATGATATGTCAAGTACCAATACAGGTTGACGCAGGTCGTTCCTCTTGGAAACCAACCTGGACATATTACGGTCTTCAATTGAAACTCCTAGTTGAGAATAATGATTACTGGACCACGGAATCCGTTTCAGAGCTATTCTTCATCTTCACTCTACTTGATGAAGGCGATATTGTAGACTTCAAGGAACTCACCTTCGAGATAACACTGGTCACTGAAACAAATTACACAGGAGAGTTCTCAGTAGAAGATCCATGGAATGTTGTTGGTGATGAAACAAGAATTGTCTGCCAATTCGATCTGTTGAATGAGGATGTCAATAATGCAGGTTGGGATATTTACATGGCTTCGTTCTATTATAGTTTTGAGATTATTGTTGATACAGAAACCGAACATAACTTGAAGCTGTATACCAATGTCATCAAAGGGACTCCACTTTCAATCTCTACCTTCAAATTCATTGTTTTCTGGCCATTCCCACCAATTATTCTGATGTGCTGCGTCTATTGGGGATTGTATTTTGGACTGAAGAAGTTCAATAAGAGATATGAAGGGCTGGAGAAGATAGAGGAGTCAAATACAAGGTAGGACCTCACCCACAACGTCTACATTACTTGTTGTAATCATTATATTCCAATGCAAAAAATCCACAATGACTATGGAAAAATGAAAAGAACAAAGTGAAGCAAGTGACTCACTGGCTTTGAGAGAAACGACCTTAAGATGAGGTCCAAAAGAAATACCATGCTTGAAGTCACACCTGAACAGGCCAGAAGCTTCATTCTCGACATCCAAGGTCTTAGAACCAAGAAACCACCTAAATCAATAATTGAAGTGGCTCACCGGATCCATAGCATCCAAATCGACACAATTTCAGTGGTATCCCGCAGCCACAACCTAATAACATGGAATAGATATCCAAAGTATAGAGAAGGAGATGTTTGGAATCTCCAGAGGAAAGGAAAGCTATTCGAATACTGGTCCCATTCGGCGTGTTTACTTCCAATGGAGGCATATCCATTCTACGCTTGGAGGAGGTCATTTTATCCGGAGGAACTATGGACATCATTCAGGAAGTGGGGAGAAGAAAATAAGGAAATCATTAAACAAGTCTTCAGGAAGGTAAAGAAAGAAGGAGCTACAAACAGTGCATCTATTGGTGAGAGAAAGACAAAATCGGATGGATGGTGGGACTGGAAAATAGAGAAACGTGCATTGGAATATTTGTACACCACCGGTAAATTGATGGTTGCATATAGAGAGAATTTCCAGAAACACTATGACTTGGCGGAACGTGTAATCCCCCCAGAAACCAATACTGAACCGCTTTCGAATGATGAAGCTGCAGAGTTTGTTGTCGAAGTAACATTGGGGTCTCTTGGCCTAGGTAGTCACCAAGACATTCGAACATATCTAGGACGACTTCCAGCTCGAAAACTCGGAATGGGAAAGAAAACAGAAACGGAGGCATACCTGAATCAAAAGGTGAGTGATGGACTATTAGAAGAAGTGTCTATTGGAGATATGAGAGAGCGATACTTTGTTTTGAGAGAGCAAGTCAGTCAGCTTTCGTCTTCAGACAATTTCCTTCCAAACGATGAACCTGTAAAGATACTCAGTCCTTTTGACAACATCATTCGTGAGCGACACTATCCAGCGCAAATATGGAACTTTGATTACAAGATTGAATGTTTTGTTCCAAAACCGAAGCGTGTTTTTGGTTATTTTGTTCTCCCCATTCTTGATGGAATTGATCTCGTAGGACGGATGGATGCTAAAGTTCATAGAAAGACTGGACTACTTGAGATCAAATCGCTATATCTCGAAAGTGATTCGATCAAATCTCTAGAGGGTATCAGTCGCCTAAAGGGAGGAATTGATGACTTTTGGGGCTTG
>JBHLPA010000016.1:0-16509 GCA_048939935.1 Promethearchaeota archaeon
AGTGACTTCAGTAAATCTAGTAGGCGATCAGGCAGTATCAATCATAGCCCTGATAGTAAGTGCAATCGTTGGCTCTCTACCCTTGATTGGTTATTCTGTTATCTTATTACAAACTGGGAGTCATTTGTTATCAATCCTCTCCCAACTGGCAATATCATTGCTTGAAGCGGTTATTCTGGTAATTGGTTTACCCCGCGTCTTGAGAAACTGAATAGAAGGATTATGGACTGTTCATACCTTTTTCTGCCGTCGAAACTCAATTGCAGCAAGAATCAAGAACACGGCACCAGCTGCTAAAAAACCATAGTCTAGGTAGTCCAACCATGTTGGTATACCAGTATAGAAACCAGCCAGAAGAATAAAGACTATGCCTATAATGGTTAAAACAACCCAATAAATCTTAGACCTCTGCATCACAATCAATAGTAATCTTGGTCCATTAATGTCTTAAAATATGTCATGGAGATTTTGTGTCGTACAAGAAATGAAATGAGTTCAAATTACCAGCAAGATTAGAAACTACGATCTAGTGAGAGAATGAGAATTCCCATGCAAATTTCGAGAGCGCAGTTCACTGAATAATCGTTCTTGCCATCCTAGAATGACTACTTCAATAAGAATTCTCATATGCTGAGGAAACCAAATGTCCATGGTGTAAGAATGGGCTATTGGCATATTGATTGCATCATCGTATTGTTGGTAATATTGGGATTTTCCCTAGTTATAGTTGGCTTGCTTTTTTCACCACATCTTGAACTGGTTCTTATCTCACTGTATATAGGCGTGGGTTTTCTAATGCTCGTGATAGCTATTATGTTATCCTGGCATCCAGAAGACGAGCATTCATGAACTTTGACAGAAGATCTCAATTGAGGAATCTGCATTCTCGCATGAATGTATGACTTTTCGATAATCGATATATCTGTATCAATTCTGAGAATGTGTTTTTTCTCTTGATTTAATTGGCAGGAACAGAAATCCCAGTGTTACAATGCCAAGAAACAGGCTTAAGATAAGCACCCACACCCAATCTGGCAAATATACTATTGGCGGAGGAGGTCCACCTCCACCTCCAAAGCCCACAAGCCATGTAAACAAAATAAAAAGAAGTATTGTTTGAGCTAGAAAAAGCCGTTTGATAGCATTCCTAGGTTTCCAATCAGGGCTACGAATACCCAAGATTGACTTTCCCTTGACAGACAGAGTTTTGAGTTCCATGAAAAGCGCGACTAAAATGATATTGAATACTGGAAAGAACACTATTAGAAAATTCTGATAGTGTGGCGGGAATGGAGTCTGCCTGAAACCAAAGACGACATAAATATCATTCTCGTAAAAGGACCATTCACTAGTATGACCTGCTATGATTAATCTATTATCAGAATCGAATTGCACTCCGCATGGTGTGGACATACGTCCTAGAGTCAGAAAGTCATACCATTGCAGCTCACCGGAAATAGAACAACTGAGTAGCAGCGTCTGAGGGGCTTGGGGACCAGAAAATAAGGCAGAATAGCTCTTTTCAACAGAGTCGCCAGCAATCAAGCTTGTTACGATTCCATAACCAATGATTGCCTCTGTTTCATTAAGAGCATAACCATCAATCAATACAGAATAAGAGTCCCCAACACTGAGTTCAATGCTACTGAGTGTTTCAAAATCGTATGTGTAACGAGTAACTTGATTATAGCCTCTCCATGATTCTGTGGTTGTCACAAACTCATTGGTCCCAGTTTCAAGTCCGGTCCAGAATAAATTATGCATGGTTTGATTCCACATGAGGGTACCGTTCAGAGCGAACGAGGCTATGCAAGAACCGGTGTACGGATAGATTGGATTATCACCTCCATAGATATTGCACCGTACTACTAATCCTTCTAAGGAACTCAACCAAAATGTTGCCGCATCAGTGCCATTTGAATCGGGGGGGCCTTCCCACTCCGTTCTCCATAATTCAGACCCAGAAGAATCTAGATTAGCAATGAGAGTCCTATGACCTCCATCTTTTAGACTTCCAACCACATAAATCTCGTCGTTAATAGAATCTATCTCCAATCCAAAGAAGTACTGTGTTCGAGGCCAATTATACCAATCATAGGCAAGTCCCTCATACTCAACCTCCCACTCAATATCTCCATCTGAATTGAGTTTCATAACAAGTCCAGTCGTGTTTTCTTCATTGAAACCTTCAATCCCTGCGATGATGATGTCGTCGAAAGAGTCTACCTCGACACTAACAAGCAAATTTGATTGTGAGTTATTCCAGGTCTTTGTCCAAAGCTCCTCTCCAGAGGGAGAAACCTTCACTGCATGAAATCTTGCAGTCGAGGTCTTGCCCACCTCCATTCTTCCGCCGACTATAATGACATTTCCATGACTGTCTACAGTCATATCTTTGGATACATCATTGTAGTCCGATCTGAGGATAATCTCCTTTTCACTTCTAGGAGAAGCAAATCTGCGAGGAAAGTCTGTAATAAGAAGTGCACTACCAAGAAACAGAATCACCATGAGAAATAGGTAACCGTTAGCCCTCTCCATCGCGATTCATATCGTTATTTACTCATTTTCATAAATATCATTGGTTTCGTCAATTTGGCAAGATACAGAAAGTCACCTCACTCCTAGTCAGACAAGCGGACCGACCCATGTTCTTACACGGATTTGTGATTCTGTTTTTATTGGTAGTACATGCAGCCAAGATGTAAATATAAAATAATATAATCTATTATTGTGCGTGGAGCTCTGATTGTCACAGTAAAGCACGTGCTTTGCGAGGGTTGCATGCACACTTCATTTTAGCAATACATAACCTCGTCCTATTTCGTGGACAATAATTGGATAATCGTAGATATTAATACTGAATCTCACAATACTGCTTGAGAATCGTTGGGTTGGAGGTTCATATGCTGCGAGAATCACGTCTGTCATACATCGCTTTTCTGTCAAGTTTACTGCTACCATACGGTCTAGTGATTACTGATACTGCAATAATGACCCGATTGGAAATCTATTTGTTTCCACTCTGGTCCTACGAGAACGACCTAGGAAATTGGATGGGTCTTGGCATCATTGTACCCCCCTTTTTACCGTCATTTCCTATATTCCCGCCACTCTTTGGTTTGGTTTGGTGTTTAGTCGGACTCTATTGCAGTAGAGCTCTACAGCATGTATATGATGGTCAAGAAGATGCAATTACACTTTGGCAGTTAACGCTCAGATTGCTGATATTGCAAGTCATTGCCACAATCATTGTTAGCTTCGTTGCATGGTATGGTTGGTTTATCATTGTGGTTCCATTACCGCTACATTTCTTGATCGTGCTATATCTCACAAGACTACGAATTCTGCAAACCGAGCGCACACAAGTGTAATCATACTTGCCCATAATGGGCTAAGGCGGGCTCATTTGAGAGTCTGAGTTTCAGAACAAAGAAGATGACAACAATCGATCCTAGAGCACCAGACAGAATTATGAAACTCCATTCTGGATGCCCTGTCAAGAATTGATAACCACCTACAACAGGATTCAATGGATCGAATCCATGGTGATACTCCCAATCATCCGTGTAATTGTCTTGGTCAGTATCAGTGAGAAGTGGACTTGTGCCAAGCTCGTACTCGAGCTGGTTATCTAGTGTATCACCATCCGGATCTTCGTGCGCATCATCAACAAGAGGATTTAGTCCATGCTCCACCTCCCATCCATCCGGTATAGTATCGGAATCAGCATCAGGGTTGTCAGGAGGCGTCCCGAGCTCAAACTCTTGTCGAGAGTAGAGTTCATCCTCATCGCAGTCGTGTTCTAAACTCCATAGCCCATTGTATTGGTCCACAAGGTAGAGATATCCTTCGCTGTAAGTAACAGCTATAGCATCACCATTGGGAGTGAACTGGCCTAGAATTGCAGAATGAAGTGTACTGTGGTAATCATAAGCCCGAAGTCCTGTATAGCTACTTGAAAATAGCAAATCTCCTTGAAGTTCAATATTTGTTGAGTAACCCAATAATATAGGTTCCAGAATTTCCACAGGATTTGCCGGGTCAGATACGTTGAATCCAGTGAAATAACCTCCGTATTTGAGGAATAGAAGTTCATCCCTCAGGAAGAGTTCTCTCTTCCAGCCATAGCAATCAACATTTCCGACTAAGACTGGATTGCTGGGATCACTCACATCTACAATCTCTATGACAGCAAGAGACGCAATGTATGCCAAATCATCTTGAACGCAGACTATGCTGAGGCTTGTGTTTGCAGGAGTATCATAGTATCCGATTTCCGTTATAGTAGTAGGATCACTCACGTTGACAATCTGGACAGTATTGGAATATCCTGTAAGATACGCTAATTGATTGTCAACATAGACATGGGTCAATTGATTGTCACCGAACTGACCAAGTACACTCACATCTGTGGGATCTGAAACATTGAATATCCACAACCCGTCCATTGAGTCAATCACATAAGCTCTATCATTCAACACACTGATTTGGCGGCAGGAAGCGAGTGACTCTACACGGCTCACTTCGACTAGGTTTGTTGGGTCACTAATATCTACGATAATCATCTTTCCGTGTTCGCTGTAATCGTACCAAGTGACAATATAGAGACATTCATCGTAAGTAGTTAGACCACAATCATAGATACTAACGTAATCAGGACCCAACTCCAAAGTGTCAATTGAAATTATATTACTATCAGCAAGCTGCGCTGGCGTCGATTCTAAACTTGATGAAATCGAAACAGTGGAATTCGTGGTCCAACCTGGCGTACACAATAAGACCACCATGAGAAATAGGACAATAATTGACTTCCCAATTCCATGTTTAGCCATTATCAAACTCCCAGCATAACTTCTGTTGCAATGCGTTAAGAATCTTGACAACTAATTTGGTTTGCGATTTCTCAGGACATACACCGTAACTATCAGGACCACAATATAGGCCGAAACTACAGTCCCTATGACCACAGGATCAGTTATGGTTTCAATTACCGCGTCATTGTTGTTTTTCCTAAATATTGTCAGCGTAAATCTAAGGATTCCTTGCCTTTAGAACAATTACTGCAGCAATGATTATCATAACTCCACCACCTACTTGAAGTCTGACAGAAGATGCATTGAAATCCTTACAAGCTAATACATAAAACAAGGGATTTCGCAATACATGGAGAAGGAGTGACAATTCTTGGGAAAGACAGGAGTCGCTGGTGGCGTTCTAGTATTCTTAGCGGGTTTGGGTGTATTCCTAGATGATTTACATGATTTTGTGCCAGGTACTGAGTTTCTTCAATGGATACCAGGTGCTTCAGATCCATTCATCATTGGTGGATTTCACTTCCACCATCTTTACCTAGGCATTTTTCTCATGCTGGTCGGACTTGCCATTGCAATGAAATATGATGAATAATAAGCCAAAGCCTATTTCTCGCTCTTGATGCGAGGGTCAGCCACAACTTGGATAGGATTACCCTCAGGGTCCTTCGTGTTGAAGTAAGAGACCATGTCAGGTATGTCATTTATATCGGAGGTTTCAACGCCCTTACTCTCAAGGTAAGTCTTGCATGTATCAAGGTCTTCGACTTCCATAGTGAGTGTCCCAGAGCCCTGACGATGTTCACCCTCTTGTATCAGGTTGATGCCCAGTTTAGCACCCTCAGCTGGGAGTGCAAACTCAGCCCAACCAACCTCTGTTCCACCATCCCATGTGATCTCAAATCCCATCACTTCTGAGTAAAACTTCTTGGCACGGTCAAAGTCCTTCACCTGATACTGGAAGTACACCGATCCCTTCTTGTATGGCATAGGCCATTTCTTGTCGCCCATAGTAATCACAAATTTATGTTCATGTATGTTCATTTAACTATTGTGAATAGCCTTCAAATCACATGAGGCATGACAAGAAGTGGAAATAATATGGTTGCATCCCCAATCACGGTCTCAAAGTTAGCGCCTGCCTGAACCTTCTGCCAAGACACTCCCTCTACAAGAGGTGCGCCTCCTAGACTGCCGCCTTCAGGTCGATCAAGAGTAATTTGTACTGCTAGGTCGAGACCGCCCCGAAGGATAGTGGAACCCATTGTGAAGTGCTTCGTGAGCCCTCCCCCGAGCATGATTGCTCCAGTCTTTTTCTGTTCAGTCACAATGGCACCAAGGATTCTGAGGTCCTTCACAAAGTCAAGAGCCAGATTCTTTGTTGTGCTATAGGTGTAAAGATGAAAACCAAGCATGGAGTCCATGAGACCTGGAGAAAATATTGGAACATCATGCTTAGCTGCTTGTCTGACTATTGATTTTGTATCTTCAATGCTTCTACCGAGTTCTGCTAGAAATTCACTCGGAGCAAGAGAGGTCAGCTTATCCTCCGGAAGAGTATCAAGGAACTGGTAGATCCCTTTCTCGAAGAGTTCAAAGTCCTTTTCATGAACAAATATGTCTGCGATTCTTCCCATTCCAGCTTCTCGTAGTTCTACATCGTCCTTTGACTGTGGCACTCTGAAGTGACCGCCTCCATATGCCTCGACAATATCATGAACCATGTTAGCGCCGCTGGTGACTATAGCCTGGACTAGACCTCTCTCTACCAATAGACGAACAACATTTCGAAGACCTCCTGGAATCATGGGTCCAGACATGGAGAGAAAAGTGAAACATTGCTTATCATCAAACATGCGTTTCACAATGTCAGCAGCTCTTCCCAATCTTCCAGCACCAAGAACACCGACGCGTTCCATTGATTCAAGGAAGTCAGAGATGTTATTGATGTGAGTTGGTTCAATGTGGTCGACCTTGTGCAATAGTGTCACCACCAGCGAACCCATGTCCGATTGTGATAAGTCATTCTGTTGAGATGGAATGAAAGAAACGAGTCCGGGTCTTTACTGGTCCGTACCGGGAGGGCATGACCAGGACCACTCATTGTTTGTTGGACAATTTTCTGTCCACCCAGGAGTGGCACTGTGTTTTGTTTCGACCAGGACTCGTAAATCCAGAACGAATTCTGATTCTGCTACAGTAGCTAATATGTTCAGCCTTCCCTCGTATAATTGTCCTGTCAGGTGCACAATCAGGGTGTGGGGAGTTTTCCGAAAGTAATCATATTAGCGCACTTCAATACGTTTAAACGCCAATAACCAAGGCATGATGTATGCAACCAAGTCCCTACGGTACTCTATCCTTGATCATCATAATTAATGCTCTATTCTTACAAGGTATCTGGCTCTATTTAGGCCGTCGTGCTAGGGACATGTATCTCGGTGACATAATGCGTTTTCGTGCACCCTCTTCATCAGTTTCCAGATACTATGATTGGCGTGTAACGAGCTATGGTAATGCGATAATAGAAGGCATTGTCTTCCAATTCATATTGGTGATCTCATCGATTGGAATATCATTAGTAATGGCTGATTTTAACGCGTTCGTGAATGTAATTCTCTACGTTCTCTTCGTGATGTTCCTTTCCTTCTTGAGCTCCATGCAGGTGGCGTGGCGTGTGAAAGAGATTAATAATCAAGAACGCTATTTAGTCACCTCGATAGGCGCATCAACTGACAAGATTGGAGTTGCTAGAAATCTTATCGAGGATCTCATTATTCAGGGTCCTATGGGTGATGGGAGGGTGTGGTTTGCACTGTACAGACTCGCCCAGAAACCAAACCAGGTCGGATGGGCCATCAGAGACGTGTTGCTTGAGAAAGGGAAAGAATTGAGAGAGATGGATCAATATTCGACCAAAGACTCTGTCACAAGTGATAAGGGACCAGGAATTCAATCTTGATTAACCACGGTCTATTCAGTAAGTCTTATATCCAATTCCTAAGGGCGTTGACGAGAATCCCACAAGGAGGAACTCCGTATGTCAAAGAGTGACGTTCTAAAGGGACACAAAGGCGTTGTCACAAGCTATCGTAGGGGCAAACACCTACAGCATCCTAATCAAGTGATTCTACTTTTTGATGATGTTAAGACCAGGTCTGAAGCTGCAACACTTGTTGGACGTAAGGTGAAGTGGAGTTCACCTGAAGAAAAGGAGTTCTTGGGCAAAGTGCTTGGGCCACATGGAAACAGTGGCGCAGTTCGTGCAAAATTCCGGACAAACCTTCCAGGTCAGGCAATCGGAACTCCTGTTGTTCTGATATAGACAATCACGAAGTTTTATCAGGTCATCAATGGATGCCTATCTGGCTCCGATGATGCAATTTGGCTATCTGAGGGCAGAAATGTCCAGCGACGAGTCATAGTTAGACTGAGGAGCCACATCTTGGACATGGCTGTCTGTTTATGGAAGGATAATAGAGATGGTTGAGTGGGTGATATATTTTTCAGCATACTTTCTCGCGGGACTTACGCTCAAGCTTGGAGATGACCTTCTTGATGAACTTCAAAAGCCCCAGATTGCATGGGCACCTTTAGCCTTGTCGGGACTGTTATTTGGTCTGCTCATGACAGTTTCAGAGTGGGATTTTGTTCTTTTGACCAGTATCGTGATTGGTGTGTTGGTATCAGGAAAAGTGAACCGTCCTCAGTTTATTGTGGGATTTGTGTTAATCTTCACCACTCTCCTAGTCATCGGTATTCCCCCCATTACTAGCTGGTTAGACTGGTTGACAGTTCTCATTATTCTCTTCTTGGCTGCCGTTTTAGACGAGAAAGGAAATGATTGGACAGATAGGAATGCATCACCACGAGCATACATACTATTCGAGTACAGGTTTGTGCTCAAGATTGTGGCGATTTGTTTGATAATCCCATGGCCATCTTTTCTACCCACTGCAATCGGGCTCTGGGTGTTTGACTTTGGATACGAGCTTGTTGGACTTCTAGTAAAACGGATATCAGACAAAGGTCTTGTAGGCAAGACTACAACAAACATCTAGAAACAAAGTACTCAGTCCTTTTTTATGAGCAAAGTCAGCGCCATCCTGACTTATCAGAGCAATACCATTTACGCCACTCAAAATCGCATATTTATCAGTTTCAATCTTATGGTCACCCATCGGTCTTGCACAACCCAACAGAAGTGGCACTTCTTTCATTCCAAGACGTGCCACGGTCATTACACGTCCGATATCTTCGGGAGAGGGCGGTGTGACTCCCTCCATTGGCGTTTTTCTGAGGGGGCTCAATGCGATGACGACCACTGCTGCAGGGTTTCCCTGAGCGATCATGTCTAAGGCTTTAATCTCACCAGCTAGTTGTCCATAATCAAGACCAACTAGTACATGCGGGACTGTTGGAATTCCGAGTCCTTCCAGAATATCGAGGGATTGACGCATCTTACTTGGTCCATCATCAATGTGGTAGACAGTTTTCGAAACATACTCATCTCCAATTATGTCAAGCATTGCAGCATCAATTTGTGCCTCTGCTAGACCTTGAGCTGTTTTCTCGCTGACTAGGCCCGTGTGGACTACGACTTCAAGGTCTAACTCAGACTTCACTCGTCGGATGGAGTCAGTGAATCGTTCTAGAGGGACATATCCCTTTGAGTCAGACCCTCCACTGATTAGAACGCCTTGACCTCCTAGCTTCTTGATTTCATGACATCTTTCGAATAGACGTTCGGGGGTAGTTGTAGGTTCCATGCCTTTCAGAAGCCTTCCGCTACAATGTTCGCACTGGAGTGAACATGATGTTCCTGTGACACTGAGTGAAGCAAAGTTATGAGGCCCTACCTGAGCATGTTCTTTAATCTCATATGGATATGCAGTTGGACTGTAGCACAGAAGATCATTTCCATAGATAGTAATCCGCTGATCAAATCCTTCTTTCATCATGATTTTCAGATCATCAGAAGAAGCATCCAGAATTGCATGACCTTCATCGATTATGTCAAAGCTCACAGGTGATCCTCGAAAATATTCCAGTCACATTGGCTTTTAGGATTGTCATTTATACCAGAGGACAACAAACAAGTACATCTTGATTTTCTCTAAGACTCGACTTTCTTCACGTTTGTGGGTGGAACACCATGACTCCTGTCTATACCGACTCAATTGATGTGTTCTTTAATGCAAAAAGTGTGGCAATTTATGGTGCTTCAGCAAATCAGAACAGTGTTGGCCAAGCAATTGTCCAGAATTTCATTAAACCACAGTATACCGGAAGAGTCTATGGAGTCAATCCGAAGTATACACAGGTTCTAGGGATCCCCTGTTTCCCAACGCTGCAGGAGATAGAAGACCCTATCGATTTGGTTGTAGTCGCAGTACCAGCAAGGATTACACCAAGGGTTTTCGAGGATATCGCTGCAAAGGGATCAAAAGCGGTAATTGTGATATCAGGAGGATTCTCTGAAACTGGGGAACGAGGGGCTGAAATCGAGAACGAGATTGTGGCAATCGCCAAGAAGAACAAGATACGAATAATCGGTCCCAATTGTGTTGGGGTTGTAGATACTCATAGTCACATTGACACGTTTTTCCTACCCGAATACAGATGCGGTCGCCCAAAGCCAAGTAATGTCGCTAATATTTCGCTAGTTTCCCAGTCAGGGGCCTTTGCAGCGGCGATATCTGACTGGACCGCAGAACTTGGCCTAGGAATAAGCAAACTCATCAGTCTAGGGAATAAATGCGATGTTGATGATGATGATCTCCTCTGTTATCTCGGGGAGGATTCTACAACACAAGTCATCTGTTATTACACAGAGGGGTACGATCAAGATAAGGGACGTACTTTCTTCGAAACTGCAAAGACTGTGACTCCTAGCAAACCTATTCTGGTTGTAAAATCAGGAAGAGGACAGAAGGCTAAAGCAGCCTCTATGTCGCACACAGGATCTCTAGCTGGTTCTGATAATGTTGCAGATGCAGCTTACAAACAGGCAGGCATAATCAGACCAGATAACTTCGAAGAGATGTTTGACATGGCTAAGGCGCTTGCAATGCAACCCCCTGCAAAAGGAAACAGAGTTCTCATGGCCACAAATGGTGGGGGTCTTGGAGTCATGACTACTGATGCCCTAGAGAAGGCAGGACTCAATATTCCATCTCCTTCATCAGAACTCACTGAAAAATTCCATGAGCGTCTACCTGCATACTGTGCAGTTGGGAATCCAATAGATGTTGTTGGTGATGCGAACTCCAGCAGGTATAATGCCGTGCTTGAGGAAGCGATTGCGAGTGGTGAATATGATATCTTCGTGATAGGTATGTTACTGCAGACACCAAGTCTGGACATGGATGTGACCAATGTTATCGCAAACCATCAACGGTCATCAGACCTGCCATTTGTCGTAGTGTCCATGGGTGGCGGATTCACAACAAAAGCAGGAGAGATAATGGCTCTAATGGGAGTGCCTACCTATGCTACTGGGGAGAAAGCGGCTCTTGCTGTAAAAGCACTAGCCCAATACGGAGAAATCAAGTATGGAGCAAAGTTCAACAAAACTTTGGCGCCTGACAAATGATAAAAAGGATGCAAATAAGCAAAAACAAAGAGGCCTGAACCATTAATGAAAGAAGCCAAGAAAATCTTCAAGACTGCTCTGGAGGAGGGCAGGACCTTCGTCCTTGAGAACGAAGCAAAGGACATAATGAAAGTATACGGTATCCCGATACCAGCCTATGCAACTGCAAGTACAGCAGATGAAGCAGTTGAGAAATCGAAGGGCATCGGATTCCCAGTGGTGCTCAAGATACTTTCCAAGGACATTCTTCACAAGTCCGATGCAGGGGGTGTAAGGATCAACCTCAAAGATGAAAAAGCAGTTCGAGAAGCTTTCGACGAGATTATGGAGAATGCAAAGAAGTATGGAAAGGAGAAGGGGATAGAGATCGACCTGAGTCGAGGAGTGTTCATCTCTGACTTTGCAGACATGGGTACAGAGATTATCGTTGGAGTCACTAAAGACCCCCAGTTTGGTCACGCGTTAATGACAGGTCTTGGAGGCATCTTTGTGGAAGTACTCAAAGATGTATCGTTCAGACTGATTCCATTCACTGAAGCCGATGCCAGAGAGATGTTGAATGAGCTCAAAGCATACAAGATTCTCGAAGGAGTGAGAGGCGAGGGTCCTCGTGATGTGGACGCGCTGGTAAAAATCATGCTTGCAGTATCAAAGATGGTAGATGAGAATCCTGAGATTATCGAACTCGACTGCAATCCTACATTTGTCTATGAAAAGGGAAAAGGAGCTCTCGTAGTTGATGCAAGAATCCTGATTGAGGGTCCTGAAAACGCGACTAGACATTAATCAGGGTGTAGAGAAGTAGGAGACCTCTCTTTAGATCAACATCCTCCAATGGAGCCTTCTGAGAGGCTTTTGTAGTAGTCGCTAGAAGTAATAGAAGCGCAATAAGTCTGGGCACAAGACGAGCATACTGTAAAAGAAAATCCTTGTTTCCTGTTGAATCTACTACAAGACCCTCAAGACGTCTTGTGAGAAGTTGAATTCGTTCTGCAACACCCTCACCCAATGTTAGTCCTTGAAAGACTTCCACTGCTGCAGATTCATTTTGCAGAAAATCAGATGGAACATTAATCCTTTCAAACATCTGCAGGGCACTCACAATTGTGGAGTCATAGTGTTCATCCTCAAGCCGTTCTATCTCCTGCTTAACTGCATGCAACTGGCCGAGAAATCTCAGTGAGTTTGTCAGAATTGTCCGCGAGGCACCTGAGGTGGCTGAAGAAAGTCCGGCAAGATGCTCACCATGAACCTTCTCCAGACTTGCCGCAACAGAAGAGTTGAGTTTTCGTTCGAATCCGGGAGAGAACCCTACACTAGCTGCTTTTGGAAGTACGGGGTGAGATCCAATTCTACGTATCACCGAAAGCGCTTTGAAGTCCACAATTGGGACGTAGAAAAAGAGGATTCGGAGTAGGTCGTAGGCTGTTTCAAAGTCAGACTCTGTTGTTACATTACGTCCCTGACCCTTACATGTGAATGCACTGAGAAGCCCCCATGAAGAAACGAATGACTCAGTAAGATCCTTTCTGAAGGTTGAGCTGGCGATGTCATGTTCTTCTAAGAACCTAGTGAGTTTATCTGAGGCACCTGAGATTCTTTGAAGCGTGTTGGGTCCAAATTGGAGGTCTGCAATGGATTTGATGAAACTCCGCGGTTCTCGAGATGGTGGCCTCAACACTAGGCCGGGGTTCTGTCGAGTCATCGACCACCATTTTGATGTTGAAGTGAAATAATCAAGAATATCAATTGCAATAGTGACATCAAACTGTGTTGCGGAGGTACGTGAGTCGAGATAAGCAACGAGCTTTGTGACTAGCGTGAGAAATCGAGACAAGTGAACAGAGATTGTTGTTCCCAAAAAGTGCGTGTCTGCAAATCTTACAGTCACTGTTTCGATCTGGTCAGATAGAGTGTCCTCTAAGTTCGTCCTTAGCAAACCTCGGTAAACATCAACTGGAGTCCTTGCCAAAGCACTTTAGTCTCCTGTTATGTCGAATCACATAGTTTGGCATATAAAAGCTAACAAGACGCTACTTGCCGTACCTTCTAGACCGGTCCTCATAAGACCGTAAAGCGCGCCATATATCAATCCTACGAACAGCTGGCCAATATATCTGGGCAAAGTAGAGTTCTGAATAAGCGGACTGCCATAAGAGGAAACCTGAGAGTCGTTCCTCACCAGAAGTCCGGATTATAAGGTCAGGATCTGGAATCCCATTGGTATAGAGATGGCTCTCTATGATATCCTCTGTTATTTGATTAGGCATCATTTCGCCAGACCCTATCTTTTCACCAATCGCCTTCACAGCGTCCACAAGCTCAGCTCTTCCTGAATATCCAATTGCTACATTGAGAATATGGTCTTTGTAATCTTTGGTTTCTTCCTCGGCATCTCTTATTGCTTGCTGGACTCTCTCTGGAAGAAGATCCACTCTTCCAATGGCCTGGATTTTGACACGATGACGATGAACATCAGGATTGCCAACGACCTCACCGAATTTTTCCTCAGCGAGTGCCATTATCTCCTTGACCTCATCTTCGCTTCTCTCAAAGTTCTCAATGGAAAAGGCATACAATGTGCAGACTTTCACATTAGCCTCCCAGAGGATTCGTAGGACCTCCATGACTTTGGCAGCACCCCTTTGGTGTCCAAACCATGGGACTTCAAGACCGTGTTTCCGAGCGTATCTTCGATTCCCGTCTAAGATAATACCAACATGTCGGGGAGCCCTATCCTTGTTTAACTGTCTAAAAAGAACGTATTCGTACAATCTGTATACGGGGCCGGATAGGTTCAATTCTAACACACTCTGGTTAAGCTACGGATGGGAGAATTTAGCTTAATAGAGTTGATGTTATGCTTGCAGATGTACTAGATCATTTTCGATATCTTCTCTGCAGCACGTTTCATATCTAAAAATATGAGACCCAGTTTTGCGTTTGCGGTGGTGGAAACCGTCAGACATGCATTGATTCCAGCTGCCGTGACCAACAACCAGCCATCAATCCCCTTGACATTGACTTGCTCAAGGTTGCCTTTCCCTAGCTCTATCGCTGCCCTCTCACCAAGACTCAGCATAGCGGCAGTCATTGCTGCAACCTTTGCCTCGTCTACATCAGTAGGAAGAGCTGATACGATTGGTAACCCCTCTACGCTGACTATTGCACAGGCTTCAATCTCTGGAATGCTTCCCTGTAGTTCATTAAGGACACCTTCGAGAGTATCTTCGCGGGTTTCTGCCATTTGGTCTCACCTGTCATTTGTACATTCTTTTCAGGATGACTTCTCTAGCTATTGCTTGGAATGCCCTCTTAACTCCTACGCCTTGGATAGCTATGGTTTCATAGATGGGGACATTTCCACCTAAGCCTAGGAGATCAAGCATCTCATCACGTGACATCCTGTTAGGTAGGTCTCGTTTGTTCAACATGACCACAATCGGAATCTCACGCCCAAGAGCGTCGCCAAGGAACAACTTCAGTTCTTCAAAGCTCTCGGTGTTCTCATCACGCTGGTCTGGTGATGAGTCAGCAACAAAGAGAATTCCATCGGTACCCTGTAGTACTACCTTCCTCTGGTGTCTATGCCTCTTCTGTCCTGCCACTGTGAAAACATCAAACAGAACTCTCCCGCCGGCACTCATGGGGACATAGTCAAAGAACAGTGTACGGTTGGTTTCATCCTCGATTGCAGTGAACTCGCCTTTCTGTAGCCCTTCTACCTTTCCGTATAGCCAACGGAGTGCGGTTGTCTTACCACCGAGGGACGGGCCATAGAACACCAGTTTGAGATGAATTCGTCCCTTGTCGTCTTTTCGAATTGTAAACACCTCATTATGTCACTGCAGAGGTCCCTGTAAATGGGATGTTAATTGAAAAAGAAGTTCAGTCTAATAAAAGCCTTTGTGGCATAATACAGACTTCGAGAGGGCATTATTCAACCAGTCCAACATCCAGAAACGTTTCAATATCACTTCTGGAACACTCAAAAAGTGTCCATGTTATGAGTCATAGATTAATGTTGATATAAGTAAAATCAGGGTACAAATAGTTCCACAATATCATTTGAAACAGTTTCCGCGTCTAGCGGTGTTTCAGAGTCATCTGATAGAAACAGAAATGACAATCCCTCAAGGGAGGCAATCAAGAGTCTAGCTCTACCTTCAGGATTCTTCAAGCCACACTCCTCATAGAGTTTTGTCGCAAGGCGCATGTGATCCTTGTATGAATTCAGCCATTCATGACAACGATCTTGTCTTTTTGCACCTTCTTCATACACCTCATAGGTTAGGCGTTGGAGCGTTGGGTGCTCCATAAACATCTGGACTGAGCCGCGAATGAATTGAATGAGTCTCTCTTGAGGTGTCCCTTTATTGATGATCTGTTTCAGGTGAGGACTCCAGAGCTTGTTGAATCCTAGCAGAAGAGATTCGCATGCGAGGTCGTATTTTGAATTGAAATAATGAAAAACAGCACCTTTTGAAACACCCAGTTCTGTGCATATACTATCAATACTGACCTTATGATACGATCTGTCAATAAATTGACGAAATGCTTCGTTCTTGATGTCGTTCTTGGTATCTACATCAGCCATTTCAACCAACACTCCTGCTCAATAAACCGCCTCATTAGTTTCTCGTTTTTGATTACGTCATAAACCTATTACGTATACTACGATATGCCACCTTGAAAATGTCGAGATTCTTCAGTTTGAGTTGTTTCCAAATGAAGTGCGGTCTTGTATAGAACCGGTAATATGCTCGTCTGAGTTGTTGTTTTATCCAGTCACGTGTAAGTCCGGGTAGATCCATTATCGGTTCGAGAACTGTGAACTTTGACCAGTCCTTAACTGAGAGCCAGTTGTTTTCAATTGCTTCATCGTACATGGGAGTTCCAGGATATGGAGTGCAAATTGTGAACTGAACGAGATCCGGATCCAACCTACATGCAAAATCGATTGTTGAATGAATATCTTCTTTTGTTTCTCCTGGTATTCCAAGAATAAAGGAAAGAACTGTTTCTAGACCTGCCTTTTTAGCATGTTTAACTGCACTGATTATTTGGCTCAAGCGTATTCCCTTTTTCACTCTGTTGAGA
>JBHLPA010000268.1:0-3328 GCA_048939935.1 Promethearchaeota archaeon
CTGCTTTGAAAATAATAATTCCTACCTTAGTAGTGCTGTTCGTACTCATATCCATCATGATTTTGACAGGCCTAGCGTCCGGCAATCCTGATGGCTTCGAGTGGTCCTTATTTGAATGGGCTGGAATTGCAGAACCTGAAGGTGGTTTTGGGGGTGTATTCTCCTTCCTTGGAGAAGGTCCGCTTGTGGATGTAGTAACTGGAGGAATAGGTATTGTAGTCATTCTGATAATTGCATACCTTTTCTTCAAATTCGCATCTCGAAAATCAGAATGATCACTAATGTAGATATGTCAAATAATCTTGGAGAACAAAAATAATGGCTACATTCCTCCTGCCCTTCCGTGAAGGCAGAATAAATCTACAACGGTTTTCACCCACAGCGGTCTTGCTATTTGCATTTGGTATTGGTGTATTTGTTGCTATACAATCTAATCCCCTTGCAGTTCTCACAATTCTTTCGATGATATTCTTAGGTGGCATCATTACGCACACACGATGGAGAGTTGTTCTCTCTCTTGCTGCTCGGTTTGAACTCCTCATCTTGTTCTGGATGTTTTTGATGCCCTTCGTCTATGGAAATACTATACTTCTTTCAATAGCTCTTCCTTGGGGAACCTTGCATGCCTACCAGGAAGGTCTTACTTTTGGAATTTTAGTAGGCCTTAGAATGATGACAATGGTGATTCTCTTCATCACTGTTTTATCACATTTGTCGCTAACGGAATTCATGGATGCCTTGCGAACCCTACGTGTTCCCACAGCTATTCTTGGGTCTCTATTGATAATGCTTCGATATATTCCCCTCTTCATGACAGAGAGGAAACGTATGCAAGAGGCTCAACACCTACGTGGATATAGTCGTGGCAAAAGGGTTGAGCGTATAAAGTCCTTAGGCTTTCTTGTTGGAACAACCATCAATCGTTCTTTCAGCAGGAGTGCAACTGTATATGAAGCTATGAGTCTTCGTGGATTTGGAAAAGGAACAATGATATCAGGAAGCGGATTCAAACGTTCTGATGTTCTTCTTCCTCTATTATTACTCGTTTTCATTCTAAGTCTACCTTTTCTGGTTACAAAAATAATGGAGGTCCTTTTGTTATGACCTGTGCAATCGATGTTGATCATGTGTTTTTCAGATATGATGAGTTCAAAATGGAAGACATCAAATTCCAACTTCATGTTGGTGAACAAAAGGCTCTGGCTGGTCTGAACGGGTCTGGAAAGACCACACTGTTCAAATTACTTCTAGGTCTTCTTGAGCCAGACTCTGGAGATATATACATCTTTGATAGGAGACTTACAAGGGACACACTATGGGAGATTCGACAAGATGTTGGCTTTCTATTCCAGAATCCTGATGATCAATTATTTGCGCCTACAGTCTGGGAGGATGTTGCATTTGGTCCTCGTAATCTAGGATTATCAAAAGAAGAGATTGAGGATAGAGTTGAGTGGGCACTTGATAAAGTAGGTATGTTGTCCTTTGTGAATCGACCGGTGAATCAAATGAGTCATGGGCAAGCCAAAAGAGTTGCTCTTGCAGGTATCATTGCGATGCGACCTAGTATTTTGGTTCTTGATGAGCCTTTTTCAGGACTGGATTTCAAGATGGTCACTAATATGATTGGCATCATCCAGAAATTAAGACAGGATGGGGCAAGTATTCTCTATACAACTCACAATAGTTTCTTCATTGAGAATTGGTCTGATTCAGTTGCAGTGATTAAGGAAGGTCGTATAGTCTATGATGGGCCAACCAAGGCAGCAATGAAAACAAGAGCAGTGACTGAGAATATTGGTGATTGGAGCAAGCTGAAAGGGGAAATTGCAGCAAATCGAAGCTCCTTCATCGAATGAGTTCGATATGGTTAAAAGGTACTTCCTTTGAATCTCAGTTCGACTGCGGAGGTTGCCAAGCCAGGTTAAAGGCGCAGGGCTCAGATCCCTGTCTCGTAGGAGTTCGCGAGTTCGAATCTCGCCCTCCGCACCATCTCGCTTTCTCAAGAACTTAGGCATGTAGTGTGCGATTTGAACAACACACTTAGTCCTGAGGAAGAATGAACATTGTTTCTATGCGTTCAACACCATTAAGTTTCTCAAGCTCACCTGTGATGAATTTCGTTAGTTCAGTGATGTTTCGAACTCGAACCATGCAAATGAAGTTGGCAGGACCTGATGTCCGAAGGACTTCATAGATTTGATTGTATCCCTTGAGTGCTATAAAGAGCCGGTCCGACTCAGCAGGTTTTGAAGTGATGAGCACAATAACCTGAATCTCGTATCCCAGCTTTCTGTGGTCGACCTCGAGAGTGTATCTCTTTATTATTCCAATATCAACCAAGCGTTCCATTCTATTCCGAACAGAACTGGGACTTAGATTAACAACCGCCGCAATCTCTCTTAGCGAGCTTCGGGCATTTTCTGTGAGCATCTCAATAATTCTAAGATCGTTTCCATCAATCTTCTCTGTCATGCCCATGAAGAACCGCCCTTTCCAAGTATAGAAGGTTCTAGGTCTTGACTCGTGTTATTATTTTCCTTCCCATGACATTCCAGACTTCTACTGCTACGTTCAACTCAATTTTAGAGGCAATCTCTTCATCTGTGGGTTTAGGTACTTCATAGGTTTCGTAAGTTTCACTGTCCATGAGACTATATGTTTCACCCATATCAGCTATGATTGTTGCACTTGTTTTATCGATTAGAGGTATGTCGACCATCCGGTCTGCAGGCATAATGACATTTCGTTTCCGATTGTCAAAGAAACCAATGGCTGTAATGTTAGCCTTGGCTGCGCCATGCTTTCCCGGCTTTGATTTTTCTATTGATACGACTTTACATGGTTCTCCTTCAATGAGGAAATATGCACCCGGCTTCAGGCTCTTAGCTTCAGACTTCTTAATGCTCACTCTAAATCACCAACTCAGTCTTGCAGACCTGTGTTGTTTCAAACCTCAAATTCCATCTATATATATTTGGGGGCGTTGTATTTTTCTTCGCAGTCAATAACAGTAAAAAGGACTACGTAGAGGCCAAGCTTGGGAGTGTTCAATGTTGATTGAAGAGAACCCACAGATTCTCACAGATAAACAGACAATCGGTCTTGTGTGTCGACCAGACCGTCCTGAGATTGAGGATATTGCAAATCAAATTGCGACATTCCTTATCTCCAATGATCTTGATGTGCAGGTCGATCCGGGATCATGCAATGTTCTCGATGAAAGGATTAGTTTTACACCGATTGAGAAAATGGATGCTGACTTTGTTGTGATAATCGGTGGAGATGGAACCATTCTCTATACATTATCGACACTGAAGGATCGCGA
>JBHLPA010000268.1:3338-4052 GCA_048939935.1 Promethearchaeota archaeon
CAAAGGTACAGTTGGATTTCTTACAGAGTGTGACACCGATGATGCGATCTCTTCACTGGCCAAAGTCCTAGAGGGAGAATGCATCATTGAGCACAATATAAACATCAGCTCTGGTATAGGTGACAGTAAGTTCGAAGAAGCTTTGAATGAGGTCTATGTGGTTTCCAAAATCCCTGGGAGACTCCTCACATTCCAAGTGTTTCTTGATGGGACCCTAGTTGACTACGGGCGAGCAGACGGAGCGATGCTTGCAACTCCTGTCGGTTCATCAGCATACGCCCTTGCTGCTGGAGGATCAATTCTGACACCAAATGTTAACGGTCTCATTTTTGTTCCTGTTTGTCCTCCTAGATTTGAGCTGAAATCCATTGTGATACCTGATAATTGTACATTAAAACTCGAATTGGTCAAACCTGGTGTGCCTGGACTGGCTATTATTGACGGACAAAAATGGAGGGATGTAGAACCTCTTGATACAGTATGGATGAAGAAATCTGACACTGTAACACGGTTCATCCGCTTGTACGATAATTACTATGACCGTCTTAACACTCGCCTGGTTCCTCGAACGTTATAGGTGCCCTATATGTCACGATACTACGTTGTCGACGCCGGTGTGTTGTTCTCAACATGGGCAATGGGTATCAGGGATGCACAACTAGTTACAACATCCAATATTCTTTCTGAGATTCGTAACAAGCCTAGTCAAAAACG
>JBHLPA010000269.1:0-4029 GCA_048939935.1 Promethearchaeota archaeon
TTAGATTATTTAGGGAGCGAGAGAAACCTCATCTGTTGATGGAGTAAGATTGTTAGTTTCATCAGAACCACATATTCCCCCTGTCGTATATAGGCTTATCATGGTAGGTATCAACAGTAAAAACAGTGAGAGATACAATGTCTGGGAAACAGTCCATACTGGGTGTCTGGCTCATTGAGCGAGGCAGTGGTAGGAATCTCGTTTCAAGGAGTTATTCAGACGTAGTCAAACTGGATATGGACCTAATTGCCCCCTTCCTTTCCGCAACCCACACATTCATTGACAAGGCGTCCAATGAAACTCTAAAGACAGTAGACACTGAAACCAACAGATATGTCTGGGAAGCCAACGAACATCTCCTCTTTGTCATGGTGGTGTCCAAAGCTGCACGAATTGGACATATGCGTTTCATGCTCGAGTATGCCCTCAATGAGTTCATGAACAGAGAAGTCCCCACGAACTCTAACATCGAAACCGTTCTCAAAAACTGGCTCGGGTCTCCAAACACCTTCAAGAAATTTGGCAATTTCATAGATGAATTAGTAACACAGTATGAGGTTACAGATGAGAGTCTTTTGGCTGGAAAATCCATGGATTGCCTTGAAGTCTACAGCCACCTCTTTAGGGGAATCATGAAAGTCAAGGGTGGAAAGAAGAAGAAGACCGCTATTGTAAATCGGATGAAACGCTGGATTGAACCTCTGTTGCACAGATATCCCTATCTTTCTCAGGTCCCCATTGATGTAGCTGGAATAGAAGTCCTTGAGATTGATGTCAACAATGTAACCTACCACCATCTCAGAGATTCATTAGAAGAGTTACTGAGACTACTTGGTAAGGCGGTCCGTGAGATTGCATCTCCCAAAGCATACCGGGATATGATATTCGATCATGTCATGCCCTATGTCAAACGTGACATTCAGAGACTTCAAACTTATGCTATTCTTGACGATGTGATCAGATATCTATTCTAATCACTTCTCTAAAACTATGAGAGCTCTTTGAACTATTTGACCCCGCTTTCTTTCAGGAATTAATTCTCGACTTGGTCGAATCCTGAGTCGTGGATTTTTATCACTCTTACTATTGATGACTTCAGCTGGCAACATCCGATAGAGGCCCAGTCCGGTTCCTGTAGTTAACTCTCTGAAATTAATAGATAATGGGCCCTCCTCTGTGTTAATCACTGGAATTGTCAAAGCTACTCGTCCATCGGGACGAAGAATATTGGAAATTTCTGTAAGTACCTGGCGATATAGAGTTGTTAATTCTCTGATAGTCCTTTCAGCTTCATCTTTCAGTGGGCGGTTCTTGTATAGTGGTCCTAACAGAGGTTCAAATGCAACTGCGTCCACCTGCTTCTTTACAATTGATGATAATTCTCGTGAATCTCCTTTAACAATATCATAATCGATCCTTTCACCCATATCTTTGGCAAGCCATTTCATATTCGATCTTGCGCCTTGAACTTGGTCGCCATCAATATCCACACCGATACACTTCATCCCAAGGATTGCAGCTTCCATGAGAAGAGTTCCGGTTCCGCAGAAAGGATCCAATATAGTATCACCTGGCCTAGCACCAGCTAGATTCAGCAAAGTCCTGCAAATTTTCGGGCTCGTGCTGATTTCTGCAGAAACAAAGGGTCGTGACTCGTCTCTGTATTGCTGTAGCATGGAATCGTACACAACTCTAGTTCTTGCGATGTATAATCTTTCCTCAGAGAATATTGCTAGAACCTCGGCATTTGGTGGTGTAAGTAGTGAATTCTTTGCAATGGTCTTAGGCCAGAGCGCAACATTCAGTCTTCGCTCAACCCGTCTATCAGGTTCATCATAGGCATAGTATTCGACCCGATTGGCTCCATTCTCTAGGAGGAGTTTCTTCACCTGATTGTTCATGTCCTTTGAATATCTTCTGAAGTTTACTGGAAATCTCCCATCAGTGATTGGATATATACTGAATCCAAACTTTATCTTCTTGTTTTTGACTCTAGGCCATACTATCTTTAGCCAAGGAATCTTCAGAATTTCTTTCCTGTCATTCTTGCTTGCAGCATTCTTTGCTGGATACGCCTTGAGTGGTAGTTCAATATCACTTTCCCAAATCACTTTTCCAACCTTGAAACAACCACCAAGGGCTGACTGCATATCTACAATCGCATCAATACTGACTCTCTGTTTGATGTCGACAACTGCAGCGTTTCTTGAATGATCTATTAGTATTCCATCATAACCTCGATCTTGGATATAGACTAGAAGCTCAGCTATACTTAGTAACCAATTTGAACCGAGTACAAATGCTAGCTTCGTCATTTACTTTTCTTCTCCAATTCATCGTAGAGGAACTTTGCATAGAGTGCTCCTTGGAGCGGATTTGTTGATTCACTTATGAACGTAGGCTTGTATCCACACTCATGGACTATCTCCATCAATGGTAGGATATCCGGTCCCCAATCTTGTCCAAGTGGTCGATGAGCAGCTTCTCCTTTTTCTGTGAAGGTGATGCCGCTGATATGGAAATGCATGTTATCAAGGAAAAGGCCTCCCAATTCATTTTCAAACCGAGTCAACACTTTGAGATAGCTTTCCTTGTCATTGACCTCCCCTTGAGTTCTTGCATAGAGATGCGCCCAATCAATGGTTGGAATGCATCCATCGACATCTTGGCATAATTGTATGATTTGGTCAATTGATCCATATGCTGATAGTTTTCCTGCTATTTCAGGTGCCAGTAAAGCACCTTCTCCCTCATCACCAGATGATTCCCAGACCTCAATTAATGCATCCTTAATGACCTCATGTGCTTCTTCTTTACTATGACCTCCTAGAAACCCTGGATGGAAAACTATGCGCTTTACATTCATCCAAGGTGCAAATCTGAGGGCTTTGATTAGTCGTTCTTTGGATGATTTTCGAATTCTTGGAGTCTTCGATGCCAAACTGATATAGTATGCTGCGTGCAAGCTCATCGCAATCTTATTTTCCTTGGCCAGATCACCGATTTCCTTTGCTTTTTTCTCACTGGTTCTTAGCCCATGGACCGCCGCGTACTCAAGGGCATCTACTCCTACCTCTCTGAGAATTCGAAAAACTCGTTTTACGCTACCCCGCGCCTCACTGGGATATCCCGCTGGACCAAAGCGTACCCTGTTCAGTAGTATCACTCCTCTAACGTAAACTCCCATCTACAGTAAGCATCTTCAGGATGTTCTCCTGGAGGACAAAAAACACATCTGGTCTTGATTCTTGGATCGATAGTTACTGCAAAATAGCTGTACTCAATCTCGCCCACCTGTCTGCATGGGAAGTCTGGTAATCCTTTCCGATTACGAGCAACCTGCACACGACACTCGTTCATTGTGAACTGGAGTTTGTTCTCATCCACCCACTCAAATGACTGTCTATTTAATCTTGCATATACACGAAAATCCAAAGCTTTCTCTAAAGCCTTTAGGCCTCCATTTTGGGCTATCCCAAACTCTTTCATAATTCTTCTTGCTTCAATGGGCGAGAATATCTTCCAAGCTTCTTTGTCCATCTCTATGGCAACATCCATACCATACTTTTTCTCTAAAGCTAGGAAATATGCTCCATCCATTGCTTGCCATGCCTTTGCATACGCGTCAATAACCTTCAGCAGCTGTTCCCTTGGAAGATCATCAATCATAGCTCTTCCTCCGATTTCCTCGCGATATCGCTCCAATATGAGTGATATGGTCTAGCGACTGGTGTCCGCAAGTCTTTAATTGGCTCAGTACGTCATGAGTTTGGTTGGACAGAGCATGACAGAGACCTCATCTCATACCCAAAGTTCCAAGAGGTACTACCCAATGGCATACCTCTCAATAATCCGCCCTCAGAATTGCATCATAGGTGGTCTCACTGTTATTGCTGGGATTGCAATGGCTTACAATATTGCTCGTGTTGGTGCTCTACCATCCCATTTCCTATTGTTCATCTATGGTTATGTCACCTATTTCTTTGTAGCCGCAGGTGGCAATGTTGTGAATGACATCTTTGACCTAGA
>JBHLPA010000270.1:0-4005 GCA_048939935.1 Promethearchaeota archaeon
GCAATCAGTTTTTTTCCAGCCTCACAGACAATCTGCTTAGCTTCATCAGCATTCATAATGCACAATGATATGCTCGTCTTCTTAAACAATGTCCCTCACCTCCTCTCTCATCCAAATTATCCCTGGACGATTCAAATCTTTAGAGGAGTTCTTCATGATACAGGAAACGCACCTTCATTGCTTTCTCCAACAGTATCTAGAGTAAACATACAATCCGATGATGAACAACAAGGTAGTCAATAGGAGCATAACAGTTACATCAGTGATGTTGAATGGATTGTAACCAACGATCCCATTCCCCACTGCGAGTTCCGCAATCATGTTGTTTCCTAGACATATGGGGTTCAAATGAACCACAGGTCTCAGTACTTCTGGCAGTTCGTTGTATGGGATTGCGATACCAATGAAATAGATGAGCATAACAATGGCAACGCCGACATGTGCTGCAGCTGACTCGCTCTTAACAACACTTGCGATAATCAACCCGACTCCAGACGCAAAGAGAATGATGACTGATGCCAAAGTTATGATGAGCAACAGGTCAATGGATGTCACAACAAGCTCAGCTCCCAAGACCACACCAAGCACGATAACTACAAGGCTGCCAATCGCTGAGAAGACAAAGACTGTCACTATTCTTCCAAGACATTCATGCAAGGGATTGACTGGCATCGAAGAGAGCTTAGAATAGAGGTCATGGTTCCTATCTGCGGCTATCGATCCTGGAAGATTGCTCATAGCTGTACCCATGATTACGAGTGTTACCATCGCAATGACAAGGAATCCCCTCAGAGCCGGCATTAATTCTGCAGGCACTTGTTGGAAGAACACCAATGGCAGGATTACAAGGAAAAAGACGGGCAGCAATATCGAGGATCCAATGATGGCTTTGTCTCTGAGGAAAATCCTCATCGATCGTGTAAATGAAGCGCGGACTTGACTTATCCCACTCATGATATCTCACCTCGAATAGGATATGATGTAAGTTTGTAGAACATGTCTTCAAGACTAGGCGGTTTTGTTTCCACTCGGTGAATGGTATACCCTGACTGCTGAATCTTATCTACAATCTCTGGGACCATTGGTCTCGTTTCCTCACATATGAGTTCCAATGACTCCTCTCTCTCAATGACAATGCAATCACTACTAAGGCTCGCTAGGAGTAGCATAAGTTCTTCCGTCCTTGGAGTGGCATCGACTACAATTGAACTCTTCAGTCCGCTTATCTCCTTCAACTCTTCCGGAATCCCCTCAGCCACAATCTCGCCTTGCAGCATAAAGCCAACTCGAGAGGCCATCTCAGCGTCCTCGCCTATGTGTGTGACTAGGAGGATTGCTGTGCCCCGTTTGTTGATTTCCTGAAGAAGTGAGAGAAAGTCCTTTCTCACATTTGGATCGAGCCCTGTTGTTGGTTCATCGAGGAAGAGAATCTTGGCATTCCCTAACAATGCAGTGGCAACCTCCAGCTTTTTCTTCATTCCTCCGCTATATACTGCAACAGACTTGTCCCCCTCATCTTCTAGACCCATCATATGTAACAAGTCGTCAATCTTTTCCTTTGCCTGCGACTTCGGCAGTCCAAGTAAATCCGCAAAGTACTCCAGGTTCTCTCTTCCTGAAAGGAAGTTTGAGCAGAAGTTCTCCTGTGGGACATATCCGATGTGTTCTCTCGCTTCTAACCTATCCTGGCAAAGGTCATTTCCAAGAATTCTAACACTTCCTGCATCAAACGAGTTGGTGCCTGCTAAAATAGATAGAAGCGTACTTTTGCCTGAGCCATTTGGACCCATCAGTACATAGAAATCAGTCGGTCCCATCTGAAGACTGACACGATCTAGTACCTTCCTTCCATTGTAGCTCTTTGATATCTCTTGAGCATCCAATGCTAATTTCGAACTAATTATCATGTGTATAACAAAGATACAATTCTACTTAAGGAGTGGATGAGTTCTGTAATGCAGAACAGGTTATCGATTAATGTCTGTTCACTCTCCATATGATGGTGGGGATCTCTTATGGAGGAACTCAATAAAGTACTACAAGCTCTAAGTGTTGTTGAACGATACGAAGAGTATCTCTTCAGAAAGGTTTGGGGACGAGTACTGATGGTCATCGGTATAGTGCTTCCCCTAGGTGTTCTCATCAGCATGAATGCAGTCGTTGTCGCGAGCACTATCGGATTGGATGCAGAACTCATCTCAGTTCTTGCAAACGTGCTGGCTGTCATCTTGTGTTTCGGGTTCGTTGCCTATTCCTTCTTGGAATCTTGGAAGACGGTGCCGAGTAGACCCGAAGAAGAAAACACTGACTCGAAGCACGGTGTCTTGATTGGAATTGTCTGGTTTCTTGCATTTGTATTGACGAGTCTACTTCCTGAATCGTTGCGTTTAGTATCCCTTCTGTGGGCTTCCAGCGTATCCTGTTTACTGACCTTTGTCATTCTCAGAGCTGTTGGCTCACATGGCCAAATCAACGTTCTTTTCATTTTGGGCATCTCTCTTGGTCTGGTTTCTTTTCCGCTCCTTCTCATTACAGACTTGGTGCTTCTGGGATATCTAGCATTATTGTCCTTCTCAGTGTGTTTTGTACTGGCGGGGATTGCGATGAGCAGGATGGCCACCGAGATGTTGCGACAATCAGAGTAAGTCTTCTCCAACTAGGTGTTGATTGTGACTAGCTCTCTGACTCCAAGTGCAGAGGAAAAAGTGTTCCAGTCACAACCACGCTTCTCGATTGTATATCTCCTGTTTCTCAAGAGGCGCGTTGGTTTCATCCAATTAAAGGAGCTTCTCAAACTTACGCCTGGGAATCTTGACCACCATCTAAAAAAACTGGAGGGTGTTGGATTGGTCAAGACCCGAAGAGTTCTCTCTTGGCGTCCATTAGTAATGGTTGAAATCACATCTGAAGGGATTGAGATATTTAGAAAGTACATTGTCAAGCTCAGATCACTGTTAGCAGAAATTCCCGACAAATTACTCTATGAACAGGAAACGAAGTGAAGCGGGAGAGAACTCCCTCTCGTTTGACTATTGAAATTCCATATGTATCTCCTGCCTGTATGGTTGATAGTCTGGTCCAAAGTTTTTCCGTACATGGTCTGCATATTTGTGTGATTAATACTATTCTTGCTATGGTCTAAAGGACTAAAACTAGATACTGCAATATTAGTTAACAAGGTGTCTAATTTATTCGAATGGTGTAAGATATGAAAAGAGGTTCTTCCGACGTGCTGACTGATGAAGAACTCGAGTCGCTGCTGAAGGGGAAAACCCAGAAGGTGTACTTCTATATGCTTCGCCACTTACGTCCATTGGGCATGAGAGAGATACAGCGAGGATCTGGACTCTCCAGTCCCAGCCTCGCGATTTATCACCTTAACAAACTGAAGAAACTCTCTTTGATTGATGTGGATGAGGATGGTCAGTACTATGTGATTCAGGAGTTCAAAGCTGGTGTACTCAGTTTCTTCGCTGGTTCAGGTAGATATCTGGTCCCACGATACTTGTTCTATTCGATGTTCTATACTGTTGTTCTCATAGGTGTAGTTATTTCCATCCCAATTTTTCTAAACTCAACTGCGCTACTATTGGTTGCAGTCCTGATTTTTGCAACACTCACATCTTGGAGAGAAACCATCAATGTATGGCGTGTAAAAATCTAGATCACTTTGATTCAAAACCTAGAACTATATTCTTTGACTGACCATAACAGATTGTAAGTAGATCGATGGTGATCCCACTTGGACAGGACAAGTCTGAATCTCAAGATATTCGGTGCTGTCATCGCTGGTGTGTTCTTTGGAACTGCTCTGGTTGTACTGTGCCCAAGTTATGGGCTATTTCTCGGTCCGAGCGAACCTCCTCAGGAGTACCCAGTCCTCTTGATTGGAGTCACTGGGCTCGCTGTCGCAGCTGTGGCGTATGCCATAGCGAAACTACACTATCGAAAACAATCATGGATGTAAAGTAATAGATGAAGAATGCTAAAACAAGTGAAAATAGA
>JBHLPA010000271.1:0-1127 GCA_048939935.1 Promethearchaeota archaeon
GGAACCATTCTCAGTAAGCTTCTGGACTATATTCTTGTACTCTGTGAGAGAAACATCCCAGTATACATTATCTGAGTAGTCTTTTCCATAGACTCTCGTAAGGACGTCTCGGGGAGCTTCTGAAATTGAGCTGTTATTTACTACAACGTGATTGAATGGACCTATCGGAATGACAAGTAAGAACATCAGTATGGACAGAATCCAGAAACGTTTCATGATATTCAGCTCGGAACAAAACCCCTCAAGAAGGTTCTCCTAGGAGCAAAGATGGGTATGTATTTCAGGGTTTTTTATACTCTTTAAGTGACCAAAAAGAAGGTTGCGATAAGTTTGCCCCATACAGATTTTCCCACAGTCACCCAGATTAAGGATCCAATTCATGGATATGTTTCTCTCACAGCTTTGGAAAAGGACATTATTGACCTTAGATTGAGCCAACGGCTAAGATACATACAAGCACCAGCGGGTCTTTCACTTGTCTATCCTGGGGCTGCTACTTCATTGATGGGTCGGACATTCGGATTTATGCATATGACTGAGGTTTTCTTCGAGTACCTTGGTGGTGATGTCGATGAGGTTCTCAAAGGTAGACTAGCATCACTTCTTCTGATGCTTACTAATGGTCCTTGGGCGAATGTTTCTGAAGAGTATCTTACAGTACGTGGTAATGATAGGCCTAAGATTGCCAAGATAATCGTCGAGAAGACTGAAGTAGGTGATCTTGTTGAGCAGCACGGTTTCTCAAAGAGTGAGGTGATTGACCTGGTAAAGAAGGGGATTCCAGTTAAGGGGCTTCATTTGAATCTCATAGATTGTCCAATAAATCCTGAGTTGATCGATGATCTTGAGCGGGATTCATATTTCGCTGGGGTTGAATATGCTCAATTGGAGTTCAGAAGACTCTTTGCTTCCACCAGGATTGCCAAGAATAAAATTGCTGTAGAACGAAGTGCATTATTCACGCTTGAATCATACTTATCTGCTGCAGCAAATATGTTTGAAGCAGTTTATTTCCATAAGACTGTTCGAGCAGCTGAATTGATGTTATTGAGAATACTCGATGAGGCGGGCTCTCAATTATTCAGTTTGCCGTCAGAAGGACATGAATCATTCTTGACATGCGACGA
>JBHLPA010000271.1:1137-3992 GCA_048939935.1 Promethearchaeota archaeon
ATTACCGACACGATAGAGAACAGCGATATCATCATGTAATATTGTAACGCTGGTGGCAAAACCAGATCGGGTGGGAGTGTTTATATAACGAACTACTGTTTTTCCTTCATCGTTTACTACATGTGGGTCCTGATGATAGTGAAGAGCTACAGATTGCCAATAGTATCTTCGATGATTTCAGAAGAAGAAATCTCGTTAAACTTGCGAGTTCGCGGTCCATTTCAGATCCAACATTTTTGAACATGCTCGCGACTGTGGATGGTATATATGGTCTAGAGAAAGAGATAGCAGATGATGCAGGTATTGATCCTAAAAATGTCTACATTGATTATCCAGATCGAGCTTCAGTGACATTCTATCCGGGTCGTTTTGGTTTTCAAGATCTTGTTCTCTTTGAACGCGGCTCAAGTGGTTATGAGTTCTTTTTGGCAACTGATGTCAGTCTAATTGCTCGAAGTTTCTCTAGAATTCTAAAACCAGTACGTGTTTATACAACCCGTGGCTATCGAGCGAAAGTGAAAAAGTCCGCAGACCGAGTATTAGAGAGTACAGATTCATCAGGTAGTCAATAATACTGCGACTTATCAAAATACATAATATCCCTCATAACATCTACTGCATTGTCGGTGATAAAACATGAATGACAAGCCAATGGTAGTAATTCAACAAGTATTGACATCACAGAATTTCTTTGTGATTTTGCTTGGTGCCATTATCTGGTTTGTGGGTCTAATAACTCCGTTCTTCTTGATTATAGGTCCGCTCATTATAGTCTCTGGTTTTGGTTTGACAATGATAGCTACAGTCCAAGCTGCAATGACCAAACCTGTGACCTCAGCTCTTCCTGGTCTGCTATTGGGCGGATTGATTCAATTAATTGGCTATTACGCAGGTTGGATTTTCTTTATTGGATGGATTCTTAGTCCGCTCTTGATAGTTGCTGGTGGTGTCTTGATCATTTTCTATGGGTCGTCTCTCGCACTTCAAAGGGCTGATATTCCCATAGTAAAAGATCTTGAGGACTTCATAGAGTCTAGAAAGAAGAAAGAGAAACCAGCAAAACCAGCGAAACCTAAGAAACCCAAGGAAGAAGTTGTTGATGTGGAGGAAGAGGATGAAGAGAGCTCAGATACTGAAGAGTAAGGCCTGAATTACCTCCTTTGCACCATTAAGTGGGCTCACCTGAAATTCCCTTAATAGTGTATCATGAAACTCAGATGCACCCGATAACTCCCCTCCTTAGTGGTGCATGCTTGTGTTCACGTGTAAGAAATGTGGTAACTCGCTTTACATTCATAGTGCTGAGCTTCAGGATAAAATTCTGACTATGCACGTTCAGTGCCTCAGCGGACACAAGAGCATTCGTCGTTTATCCGAACACCAAGCTAGAGACATGGCTTCGGAGATCTTCAAGAAGCTTTACACTTGCACTGAATGCGGCTCAAACATGACAAATATTGAAGAACGTGGTCAAGGGAACAACATAGAGAGTCTGTTCTTATGTCCGATACATGGTCCACAACGACGTGAGTTCCAGCGTTCTTTCCACGCATTTGTTGAACTTGCTGGTGCTGAGGTTGACAGCCCTCGTTCGATTATCGATTCTTTCAGATGCCATCAGTGTGGTCTCATCTATGCAGTTAATGAGATTGACCAAAGGCGTGGTGTCTTAGAGGTTGAATCATGTTGCGCAAATGGGCACAAGACCACACGATACCTACCGAGTAGTCTTGACACAAATCTCTTCAAAAAAATCCTCCAAAGGGTTGTCCACTGTGATCGATGTGGTCTTCCTGGTCACATTGCTAACATGGAACGACGCGGAAACACTACACGGCTTACCACAGCGTGTCCGATTCACGGAACAACTAAGAAAGATATTCTATCAACTCAGGTCGAGCTCCTGAAAGAAGCAGTGTCAGAAATTCCTGAGGATGCTGTAGTAAAATCATCTCTTACTGATCACGATTGTCGTCACTCTCTAGCTATAAGGAGCATAGAAGAAAATAAGCAGGGATACAAGCTAAAATGTGTATGCCCCGGGTCAAAACACACATCAGACCGAATCCTGCCACTCACATGGAATCCCCCGATAGTTAATCGAATAACGACTGCATTACTCACATGTGATGAATGTGGAAACCTCACTCACATCCTAGACAAGAAGAAAACAAAGAAGAAAGTGAGTTTTAGAATTGTTTGCCCAACTCATGGTGTTATGGCGCGAGAAACTCCATCGGATGTCTTCAAACTCATTCAGAATTATCAACAAAAAATTGATCGCATGCCCTCTATTGTTAGAAGCTTGAGTTGCGAGAAGTGTAGTATGCCCTTGAATGTTCGTGATGTCGAGGAGCGAAGAGGTCTTGTTGAGTTTGATGTTGAATGTCGGAATGGACATCGAAGCAAGCGTCTCTTCGTCCCCGGTCTTGATCAAGATACGCTCACTGGATTGTACAAACGATTGTATCAGTGTCCTGAATGCTATGAATCACTCGACCTTGTGTACATCGAACCCCATGGTCGCGAGGACAGGGTTGTTTTATTGTGCGCAATTCATGGTAAAACTATTCTTGATATCCCTCCTGACCATGCAGAAGCGATGCAGAGTGCATATAATGAGCTTCAGGAAGATAAAATCACCCCTCCAGTTGAAGTTCATGAAACCGAGTCTCCCGAATTGCTTGAGGTAGAGTCTACTTCATCGCCAACCAGTGAATCAAAAATTGATGTTCTTCGAGGCTGTGAGATTGTGGGAGGCAAATTCGACTTTAAGGTCAAAATCAAAAATGATAGCGGTTATGTCATTACAAATGTTACAGTTTCTATTGTAGCTTATCCACAGGACTGCATGG
>JBHLPA010000272.1:0-3949 GCA_048939935.1 Promethearchaeota archaeon
GATCTTTACTACTGATTCGAAATCACTAACAACATAGATCTTGTCGATTTTGACCCTCATGACTGCACAGTCAGGGTAACTCACAAAATCCGCTAAGATTGGATGTTTCTGTACTAACATTAAGGCATAACCCTCACGGTCGTCCCCCATCACATCCTCTGCTGTTCCGATGATGGTTATTGATGTGGTTTCATTGAAGTCGTTGTTTTGTTCACTTCTATCATCAATCATGAGGGTGACTCTTGGATTTGCAGCCATGTTCTCATACTTTAGCCGTTGACGCATGGTAGCAAATACAAGTTCACGCATGTCATCAGTAACGACAAATCCAACAAGACTTGAATATGGTTCATTCTCTTTAGATGTTCCAAGAACTGCGATGCTTTGAGAATTGAGTACTTTGTCAATTCGCCTTTTAACTTCCGGATTGATATCCATAATTCTTCCCCAGAATAGTTCTATGTTTCAATAGACCCATCTTAATATTAATAACCATCGTTAAAAGATAATTTCTCATTATGAAAAGGAAGTTTCCAACTCTGAAAGGGGACAATCTGAATGGCAAGAGTGTCCAGATTCCTTCAGAGTTAAAGGGGAAATTCAATGTGCTGCTTGTTCCATTTCAGATGTGGCAACAAGACCTAGTCAATAGCTGGGTTCCATTTCTGGAACACCTCATGAAAGAGAATCCTGATTTCGATTTCTATGAACTCCCAACCATCAGAAAGATGAATTTCATCGCACGAAGAATAATTGATGGTGGGATGCGTGGTGGGATTCCTTCGAGAGAAACTCGCGAACGGACGGTCACACTATATATTGACAAAATCCCATTCAAAGACGCATTGGGAATATCAACTGAGAGAACACTCTATCTCTATCTTGTAGACAGACAAGGAACGATTCTCTGGGATGAGACTGGTGAACTGTCTGATGAGAAAGCTACTTCACTAGAGGAGGCTCTCAGAAAAGCATTGACTAATGATGGAGATTGATGTGAAAGAAATCCTGGTTCTAGGTTCAACAGGATATGTTGGCTCAAGACTTGTTCCATGGTTGCTTGAGGAAGGACATACAGTTCGGGCGGGATGGAGAACAAGAAGTAAACTAGAAGCACAATCTTGGAAAAACCACCCAAATGTCAGACCAGTTCATGTCGATGTTTTCAAGACTAATGAACTGAGAGATGCAATTTCAGATTCTGATACTGTGTACTACTTAATTCACTCAATGTATTCTGGGAAAGATTTCAAAGAAAAGGATAGGATTGCAGCTAGTAATACGGCAACACTCGCAGAGGAGCTCGGTGTCAAGAGAATCGTCTACCTCAGCGGACTAGGCGAGAAAGCAGGCAGACTGAGTAAGCACCTTTATTCTCGCAAAGAGGTTGACAAAGTACTGCGTTCAGGGAAGACTCCAGTAACAACGTTTCAGGCAGCAATGATTATTGGACCAGGGTCTGCATCATTTGAGATTATGCGTTATCTTGTTGATAGATTGCCGGTGATGATTACACCCAGATGGGTTAGAACTAGAACTCAACCCATATCTATCGAAGACACAATTCTCTACCTTGTCAGATCTCTCGACAAACCAGAAACGATTGGTGAAACATTCGATATTGGAGGCCCAGAAATAACAACATATCATGATCTGATGAGAGTTTATGCTAAGGAAGCAGGATTGCGGAGAAGAATTGTAGTTCCTATTCCACTTCTAACACCTCGATTGAGTAGTTATTGGGTAAATCTGATTACTCCGATTCAAGCTTCTATTGCTCGTCCCTTGATTGAAGGCTTGAGTCATGTAACAATTTGCAGTGAGAACAGAATTAGAGAAATCATTCCTCAGAAGCTTCTCACAATCAGAGAGTCGATTCATTTGACGTTATCATACATTGATTTCTCGAAAAAGAAACGGCAAGGTCGGTTTTAGAAACCGACCTGGATAGTCAGACATCATTGATTTATTAGTTGGTTGCAAAATCAAAGCGCGTTTTGATAATTGCGAAGATAGCAGTAAGAAGTACCATCGTCGGACCAACAAGTAGACCTGCCCAGAGAAATGCAGAGATGATTCCCAATAACAAAAGTCGAATTTGCATCGATCTGCTCTCTTGCCAATTCTCAGTCAGTACTACTCTTAATGTATACACTCCTAGAATGATAGGAAGAACTCCAAAGAGAATGGAGATTATTATCTGAAGATTGACAGCAAACAATACAGCTATGATAATCTGATAGAAGATTGTGTTACCACTACCAAAGAAGAGTAATGCACCCAAAGCACCAAGCCAGCCGATTCCGTTTTGCAGTTCATTGATTTCATCTTTTCGAGTCCAGAGTAGTCCCAGTCCAAAAGATAGTGTAGCAAGCATAGGAGCTAGGATTGAGAGAAGACTTTGGCCATTCCATTGGTGAATCGTCATAACACTGAAAGGAACGAGTAGCCATTCATCTAGTGTGAAGGATTCTACATAACCAAGTGCCACAGAAAATGCTCCTTCTTCACTCTCATCATAAACGGCGAAGAAGTACTCTCCAGTTGCTGGAACCGGCATATCAACATCTATCAATGTATAGAAGCTCGTTGGTGTAAAGCCTTCATACTCACGGATTGCTGACTCACTCTCTAAAATCATCACACCTGCAGATTCTGGAACCTCTAGGAAACCAGGAATCGAGCTCGAATTGGTAATACCGGGACCCATTAGTGCTATCGAAGGTTTGAAGGTCGCTGGGTCAGCAGTGACAGGAATTGAGAGTAACATTCTGATTCTCGTCCCAGCATCCATTTCAAACGCAAAATATTGTGGATGCCCAGCTTCATGAAGTTCTGAATAGAGGACCCAACTCTTAGTGGGATCTTCAATGAAAAAGGCAGATTCTAATGTTTCTCCATCCTGTGCAGAAATTGGAACATGAGCCATAACTGTGGAAATCATCATTGTAAGTGAAAGCAAAGCTATAAATGCATGAATAGTCTTTTTCATAAAAATGAATTAACAATTGTTAATATTATTCTTTTGGTTTGGATGATTTATCACTTCAATGTGATTCCAAGAAAAAAACAGGGCGAAGGGCGTTAACCCTTCACGAGAATTATCTATGCGGCCTTACTTCCTGGTGGAAGGTCCTCGAGTTTCACAGGAACCCATGAACCCTCCTTGTCAGCTCTCTCTACAGCGAGGATCATGCCATTACTCTCAATGCCACCAATCTTCTTTGGTTCGAGATTGACCAAAAAGAGGGCTGTGACTCCCTCTAATTGCTCCGGTCTGTAGAGATGACCAAGTCCGGTAACCATTGTCCGTTTTTCGGTACCTATGTCCACCTCAATCTTCAGGAGGCGGTCCTTACCTTTCACCTTCTCACACTTCAGAATCTTACCTGCTCGCAGGTCTATCTTCTGGAAGTCATCAAATGATATTGTGTCTTTTATTGGTGCCAATTTTGGTTTCACCCCTTCCGGTGCTGCGCTACTTACTGCGGCAACTCGGTCACGAATTATATGGTTGAGTTCAGCCAGGAGCTCCTCATCAATCTTGGAGATCACTGGTTTGGGTTTTACAATCTTTGTGCCCACTTCAGGTGGTTTCAGAGCATCCTCAAGTAGAGTATCATGAACTGTTGTTGCCGCATTACCAAGTTGAGCCCATATTGCCTCTGCAGCTGATGGCAAAAATGGCTCAATGAAGATGGCAAGTGCCTTTGAGAGCGCAATAGCATTGTACAGTACCTCACCAGTCTTCTCCTTGTCTTCTTTGATTAGTTTCCATGGTTGTTGAGACTGAAAGTACTCGTTACCAACAGATGCGATTCTCAGAACCTCGTCAGCGACCTTCTTGAGTTCATACTCATTCACTGCATCAGTTATCTTTTCAATTGCTGTCTCGAGCTCCTTCTTGAGATTTGGATTGAGTTTGCCCTTAGGCACTTCTCCAAAGTGT
>JBHLPA010000273.1:0-3917 GCA_048939935.1 Promethearchaeota archaeon
CCCTACGATTCCGAATACCTCAGGATTCTACCTCTATGATGATGAGGGAGTAGAAGCTAGGAAACGCGTCTTGATAAAGAACGGAATCCTGAACGAACCACTGCTAAACCGAGAATTTGGTGCACAATTCGGTATGGAATCAAATGCTGCAGCCCGTTCGATAGCATATAATCGAGAACCAATCATTCGGATGGCTAATACATATTTTGAAGCTGGGGATTACTCGTTCGATGAACTAGTTGAAGATGTGAAATATGGGGTTTTCATGAGAGGCTTCAAGGAATGGAACATTGATGATAGACGGTACCAATCTAAGTACACTGGTTCCGAAGCCTATCTTATCAAGAATGGAGAGATTACAGATACCATGGTTAAGAGACCAATCATGGAAACGACGAGTGTAGGTCTCCTTTCAGCCCTAGATGCTGTATCGAAGAACCTTGATTTTGCCTTCCCAGGGACTTGTGGTAAAGGCGACCCATCTCAAGGCGTACCGGTTTATGCTGGGGGAGGCGAGTTGAGATTCCGAAATATTAGACTGGGAGGTGTTGGGTAATGAGTGAATTGAAAGAGCTAGTTGACTATGCCATCGATTTTGGAAAGAAGAAGACTGATGCAATCATTGCACGTGGGATAATGTCTAGTGGTTCTCAAATTCGATTCTCTCAGAATGCGATTGATATCAGTAAGAGGTGGGAACAATTACAACTCCAGCTCTTCGTAGTTGTTAAGGGTGCTAAGACCGGCTTTACGGAACGTCCTGTTTCTACTAAAGAAGATGTGAAAAAAGTCGTGGAGGATGCAGTTACATTCAGTCAGATTCTACCTGATTCTCAGTTCTTTGCAGGAATTGAAGAGAACATTCAGTCATACCCAGACTTAAAGAGTCAATACGATGACAAATTCGATTCATTTGTCGAAGATGCACCGGGTATCATCAATACCGTCATTGACAAGGCACTCACATCCGGTGCCAAGCGCGTCGCAGGTGCCTTGCGATTTGATAATTCTGAAATCTTCTTCAGGTCTAGTAGCGGTCCGGAGGGAGCAGAGAAAAAGACAAAGTACGATCTTAATGTTAGAGCATTTCAAGACGAACTTGATTACTCGGGACAAGGTTTGAGTTGCGGAATTAGGCCATCTAAAGCTAAAGAAGAGATGTTTGTTGCAGGCGAGAAAGCTGGTGGTCTTTCTAAACAAGCAAGAGGTGCAGTGCAAGGAACACCCGGGACCTATGATCTAGTCCTATCACCGACAATAGCCGCAAATGTGATCGGTACTATTCCAGGACTAGCAAATCCATATGTTATACTAATTGGCCAATCTCCTCTTGGTGATAAGATTGGAGAACAACTTGCACCAGATTTTGTCTCGGCTGCTGATGATGCTTTATTTGATGGAGGACTAGGAAGTAGGAGATTCGATTGGGAAGGAACACCATCCAGAAAGACCAATATTTTTGAAAATGGTGTTCTGAAGTCATATATTCACAATACAACAACAGCTAGAATGTTCGAAACTGATAGTACAGGGAATTCAGGTCTTATAGGTTGGCAGATGAAGATGCTCATGCCAGCTCCATCAAACATTGTTTTCGAGAACGGTGACCACACAATCGAAGAATTACTGGACGTTAGTAGACCAACGGTATATGTGACATGCAATTGGTATACCCGTTTCCAGAACTCACAGACTGGTGATTTCTCAACTATCCCAAGAGATGCAATGTTTCTGGTGGAGAAAGGGAAAATGAAACCCATCAAGAACATGCGCATTAGCGATAATACAATGCGAATGTTTTCCAATATAGATGCACTGGGTAGTGATAGAAGTCAGATCTTCTGGTGGGAAGTAAGGACTCCAACGATAATACCTACGATGAGAATTCGAGATTGCAGGATGACAGCAGCAACCCAGTGATCAGTCTATCACACTTTACGATGCAATCGTCGTGACTCAGCAGCAGCAAAGTGAAATAGCTCGCTAACATTCATCCCTGTCTTTGCAGAAGTTTCAAAGAACTTGAGAGTCAATATATCTGCTAGTAACTGTCCGTCTTGTGATGTCACTTGGGCTTCATCTTTCATATCGGACTTGTTTGCCACGAGGGACCCACCCAAGAATTTCTCTCGCTGGATACAAATATTCTCAGTTAAAGCCTCATATAGATCGGTCATACGGTCAAATGTTGAACGTTTTGTGACATCATATACCATGATAAGGTGATGTGCCCCTTGATAGAATTGATTCCTGAGTCCAGCAAAGGTTTCCTGGCCACCAATATCAGCAATTGTAAGGACAACACGACCTTCAGGAAATTCAAAAGTGGAAACACTTAGGTCTACAGCGATCGTTGCAGTATGGGTTTCTCTAAACTCATTACTCTGATATCGTCGGACTAGACTTGACTTGCCAACGTTAGGAGGCCCAACTAAAATTGCCTTGTAAAGTTCTACAGACACTAAGCTCACCGGTCCCAAGATGAACATGGTTAAAGAAATGTCAGGGTCTTATCAGGCTTATGTCGACGCACCTATCGAAGCTTTTAGAAGGATACCTCAGGCTGAAATTGATATGGTGGACCTCAACGAAATAAGATCACGTACAACAAATGTACAGGATTACATAGACAGCTTAAAAGACAAGGATAAGGAAAATTTCCTTGAAGTCTATAATACCTACAAACTTGATGAGAAAGTGGTCGGCGATCTAAAGGAGATTCTTAAGGATCTGACATTAGTGGTCTTTAGTGCGGCTTGGTGTGGAGACTGCAAAAGAGCCATGCCAGTTTTGTTGCAAATAGAAGAACAATTAGGACTTGAGGTGCTGGTCTTCAGTAAAATCAAGACTGCTCCTCTCGACCCTAATCGTCAATGGGCGGTTCCACCATCACCTCCAGAAATTAATGAATGGGGTGTGACCGCCATACCTTGGCTGAATTTCTATGACTCAGATGGGAACTTGAAAGGTACGGTGATTGAGAAACCTACGGTGAAAGAGACCCTAGAGGATGAAATTCTTCACATACTCAAAAATAAATAGGGATAATATCCCAGTTAAACTGCGTCTGAGGAGGACATATCATTGGAAATACCTGTACTTACTAACTTCATTGAAGGTTTGAAACTATTCTTCTCATCGAGGAAATTAAGATGGCTCACCCTGGTCTTCATTATCGGAGCGTTTCTGATTACGCTCTATGAACGCTTGGCTGTCGCAGTACCTGCTCTAGCAGGTTTCACTCTTTTCGCTGGAGGAGTTTTTCCAACATTCTTCTTGATTACTGCATTCCTCGCCTTATTGGGATTGACGAGATTGGTTGTGGTTGAGGAATCATATGTTCGGTCCCTCATATTTACAGTAATTTGGTTAGTTGTTAGTATATTCATCTTGGCTGTGATGCTTCTAGTCCGTGTCTTCTTCAATGTGTTATTTATTGGAATAGGTTTTCTAGGTTGGATAGGTTTCCAGTCATACTTTGCTGCGAGAAACTCACTTGGTTATGCAGAGAGTGTTGCTATCGAGAAGAAGTCAAAACTCGTTGGATTGTTGTATAGCATAATATACATTGTAAACTATCTAGTCATTATTGGAGCATTCATTGTTTCTTGGGTCTTCTTTGTCCCAGCCCCACTCTGGATAATTGTTGGCCTTCTTGGAACACTTCTTGCTGCAGGGTTCAATTTCATTAATGGCTGGATATTGATAGCAGAGAGGGATAAGTCGACTGCAAGTAATATTGTCTTTCTTGGACTCTTTGTATCATTCTATTCCGCGTATTTCATATACAATGTTATGAAAGGATTTGATGCCTCTCTCGATTTAATAAGCATAGCAATATCAGTACTCTTTATTCTCTACACAATGAGTGGAATAGGTAGGTCACTCTCGAGTAGAGCAGAAATGGACACTAGGTG
>JBHLPA010000274.1:0-3905 GCA_048939935.1 Promethearchaeota archaeon
ACAATCGTTTCAACTAGTGCTGTCTTCCCAGTGCCCGAAAATCCTGATACAGCAAATACTCGCATCATGCTCAACTTTTAGAGAGTCCCATAAGGTCGTTTCGCTTTACTAGGAACCTGCGTTTTTGTCCTCAAAACAGCTGCTCGAACGTGTATCCTTAAAACGGAGTCATGTAAATTCGAGAGTTGGTGAAATCACCCTTGGCTAGCGAGAAGCATGCAGCAGTCGAATGCATAGATGTCCATCGTGAGTTTCAAGATGGCTCACGAATCATCAAGGTACTACAAGGAACCAATCTGACCGTCGATAGAGGCGAGTTTGTCGCAATTGTCGGTGCTTCAGGATCCGGAAAGACCACACTTCTCAATCTTATTGGTGGCTTAGACCAACCGACATCAGGAACCATTCTTGTTGATGGTGAAAATATCACCAAGCTCGATGATGAAAAAATGTCAGAGGTTCGAAGACACAAGATTGGGGTACTGTTCCAAGATCAGCACCTCCTCCCAATTTTTACAGCTCTTGAGAATGTTGAGGTGCCAATGCTTCTCGACGATGTTGCTGAAGGAGAACGAGAGAATCGTGCAATGAGTCTCTTAGAAACGGTCTTTGTTAACCACCGAGCACATCACATGCCTCACGAATTATCAGGTGGGATGCGCTCTCGTGTTGCTCTCGCGCGGGCTCTAGCAAATGATCCAGCAATCCTGTTGTGCGATGAGCCTACCGGGGACCTAGATCACAAAACCGGTGGGGAAATAATCCAGCTCATGAGAAGCCTTGCAAAGAAAAAGAATCTTGCAGTACTTGCAGCCACTCATGATCCCGAAACTGCTCGAATGGCTGACAGGATTCTCCTCCTCAGAGATGGTGTTCTGGTGGACGAGCTAGTGGGTGACTTCTTCAAACATAGTAAAGTCGATGTCACAAAAAGAGATCCTGATGCCTCCAGTTAGGAGTGATCTAAGTGGGCAACTCAAAGAACTCTAAGAAAGTCAAAACCAATGGTAACAGAGCTTATGGCATCTCATATGCTCTCAGTGCGCTCAGGGCAAATCCCTTCAGGGCTTTGAGCTTGGCACTAACTTTGAGTCTAGGTATCAGTCTTTTTGCATCAACCATGGTATGGGGTGACACTGGAATCTATGTGAGTATCTACGAGTATCTGGATGGTCATGCATATCAACTTAAGATTGACTCCGACCCCGGCGTTCCTCAAGCTGTGGTACAAGCTCAGAGCTATTTGAACCAAAGTCAATTCGTAGAAGAAACTCATCGGATCAACTCGACTGTGGGTTTAGTCTGGGGTACGAACCTATCAGATAGTACTCACTATGGCATAGATGATACAGTTTACTCCCATGGCATGAAGGACTGCAGAGTGGTATTTGTGGACAATGCGTTTCTCAATAGAACTTCGTTCGAATTCGTATATGATGGGGCATTCGAACTTGGTGAAAATGAGATTATTGTTTCTCGACTCTTCATCCACTATGTGGAAGAGGTGTTTGATGTACAACTTCATATTAATGATACAATTGATGTAGAACTCCTTCTCGGATCAGCCCCTAGTGTTTCTGCACCCTTGAGCTCTCTTGGTCGTTATAGTGCTACTGACCTCAAGATTGTTGGAATCTTTGATCTTCGATTCTTTGGATCTATGATTGAACGTGCACTCCCATCATACCCTGGTGGGCGTGAGAACTACGATCACACAAACCTGCGATACGATGTCATGGGTCTGCGTGATAGCATCCTAATGCGAATAGACCAGATTCCAGCTGGTTCACTCTCGGCAGACGGATTCTTCCCAGAAACAATGTTAGTTCGAGCTTCTGCTAGTGCATTAGCCTCAGATGGACCAAAACATGTGGCTAAGAATCTCATGGAGTTGGTCATCCGTACAGATGAGAAGTACAACATTACCTGGGATGGTCAGGACAAGATAAACGAGCTACAGGCTGTTGTTGATACTTATGTTTCAACACTTGATCTATCAATACTAGCCCTGCCGATAATTCTACTTGCCTTATTCTTCTCAGTCTTTGCTGCTGATACCTTCATGGCGCCGCGTAGTGTTGAGGTAGGTATCATTCGATCTAAAGGAGCAAGCTACTCCCAAGTCTCGTCTGTGTTCCTATGGGAGTCCGCGGTAATCGCAGTGCTTTCGGTTGCCCTTGGTATTTTGTTTAGTGTATTATTTGCACCCTTGATTCCGTCTACAACAAGCTTCATGTCATTTGACTGGAGCGTTTATACCTTTTATCTATCAAATACAGTTGTTAGTTTAAACACAATATTACGAGCGATTGGTCTTACAGTCCTTCCCAGTCTTTTATTCATCCTGTACTTAGCGAGGAGAGCCGCCTCAACAGAGATTAGTCTCACATTAGCTGAGGTGTCCGAAGACCCGACTGAAACATCAGAGGCTCACGGGTTCACCATAGGGCTTTCCATCTTCCTCCTTGGACTTGTTGTTGTGATGATGTTCCTCCTTCCCAAACATCCAATCCTATTCCTCATGGAGCTCTCAATGGGAACTGCTGCTTGGTTTTTCATAGCCTACAATGGGTCGAGGATCTCTCGTTCTGGTTTGGCTTCTATATCTAAGAAACTCTCATTCATTCTTGGTCAGAAGAACCTAATATCTGCAGGCTACCTGAAGATGCGCAAGGGAAGAATCATACCACTAATGGTTGTACTTGCTCTCACAATGTCTTCAACTATTGCCTTTGCTGTGCAATCAGAAAGTCTTCGGGTTGACCTTGGCCGTGAAGTAACATATGCTCTTGGCTCAGATCTTAGAGTTGACAGCACAGTTCGTGAGTTCAACTTCACTCACGATTTAGAGAATTATACTGGTATTTCTTCTGCTATGCCTGTGTTGGGAACCTGGGCTCGGTTGGGTCCTGATGAACTTAGTATTGAGGCACTATACCCCCTTGAATATGCGAGTATTGGAAAATTCGATGCTTCAAGTTTCCCTGACTCATCTCCAACTAACATTCTATCTGCTCTAGCTGAGGTTCACAACGGGATAATCATCAGTGAATACCATTCTGCAAGATGGAACAAGACTGCAGGCGATACTTTGACTCTTGAGATGAGTGGTGTAGGAGCCACTCAGTTTGTTGAGTTCCAAGTTGTAGGAGTCGTTTTCAGCGCACCTGGATTTGGTTATGCATCTCACACCGATATTCCCTCATCCTCCCTTGGGGCTGGATTTGGGTTCAGTTCAGGTTACGATGGATTTGCCTTAGCGAACCTAGACTTCGTATCTGGAGTGATTCAAGAAGAAGGAGCCACACTCTTTATGGCTGACTTAACAGAGAATGCTAACAGAACGCTTCTGCTTGAGGAACTCTCTGGTCTATCCGGAATGACTGCAAACACTCCAGAAACTTTTAACCTTAAAGAACACTCTCTACAGACTGCACTCTTTCTGAATACGATTGAGGGGCTGTTCTCAATCGGTTTTGTAATGTCTCTGACTCTCAGTGTTTTTGCACTCTCAATCTCGCTAGGATCTGTTGTCAGAGAAAGACGCAAAGAATATGCTGTCATGCGAGCAATAGGTGGTTCGAAAGGTCAAATTGTCAGTATGGTATTCTCAGAGTTTAGCGGAGTAGTGATTGCATCACTGGTATTGAGTCTGTTTCTAGGCGCACTCTTCGGGTACGTCATGGGCTTTCTTGTAAATGTGATGAGTCCATTCTCTAGAACTCTCTCTGCAACGATTGCATTTCCAATAAACTTCCTAGTGTTTGTGTTGTTCATTGAGATACTTACAATGACTATCGGGGCGTACTTACCTGCACGAGAAGCAGCCAGAACTGACCCTGCAGTAGTTCTAAGAAATATGTGAGGTGATAAGATGGCCAAGAAAAAACAAAAGAATATCCTGA
>JBHLPA010000275.1:0-3903 GCA_048939935.1 Promethearchaeota archaeon
GGAAGATGGCAGAGCTATAGTCAAGAGCTCAACGGGACCAAATTTTGTTGTTCATGTTGCTTCATCAATTGCCAAGGATAAGCTTCAGCCAGGAGCTCTGGTGGCGCTTAATCAAAGATCCTTTGCAGTTACACAGGAACTTCCACCATCACGTGACCCAATCATAAGAGCGATGGAAATCGAAGATGCTCCCAATGTTTCATATCAAGATATTGGAGGACTTCAAGACCAGCTTCGAGAGATTAGAGAAACCGTTGAACTTCCACTTCTGAAACCTGAATTGTTTGAAGAGGTTGGTATTGAACCACCAAAAGGTGTGTTGCTTACAGGTAAGCCAGGAACTGGTAAGACTCTGTGTGCTCGAGCTGTAGCACATGAAACGAATGCAACTTTCATTCGTGTCATTGGTTCAGAGCTTGTTCAAAAGTTCATAGGCGAAGGTGCCCGATTAGTTCGTGAGATTTTCATGTTGGCTAAAGAGAAAGCACCTGCAATCATTTTTGTCGATGAACTTGATGCGGTGGGATCACACAGACTTGATATTGCGACCTCTGGTGATAGAGAAGTTCAACGTACATTAATGCAGCTTCTTAGTGAATTGGATGGTTTTGAAACCCGTGGTCAAGTGGCTGTTTTAGGAGCAACAAATCGTCCAGACATTCTAGACCCAGCACTCTTGAGACCGGGTCGTTTTGACCGAATTATAGAATTCCCATTACCTGATGATGCAAGCAGAAAAGAGATTTTCAAGATACACATTCGTGGAATGAGGATAGACTCAGCTGTTGATTTCGACCAATTACTTTCTGCAACTCAAGGTAGAACTGGAGCAGATATCAAAACAATATGTACAGAAGCTGGGATGTTTGCGATTCGAGACAGTAGGACTTGTGTCAAACAAGATGACTTTCGTAAGGCAATCTCTAAAGTTCAAGAACGTGGAACTGGTGATCGTGCTCCTAGCGATATTTACTGCTAGTCAAGTCTGGCGATATGGGAATAATAATGAGATACAGAGATTTCCTAAGAAATAACTTACGTGATGTTATTTCTAGTGGAATAATATTACCTTCGGGTTTTCATCTCGTAGGACATGTTGCCCTAGTACATCTCGATTTTGATACAATGAAATATGCACGACTCATTGGTGAAAGAACTCTAGAATATGATAAACGAGTACTGTCCGTTGCAGTGAGAACTGGGCCAACTGAGGGAGCAATGAGACTACCAAAGTACGAATTGGTTGCTGGAGATAGTAATACATGTACTACACATATCGAGAATGATGTAAAATTCCGACTTGATCCACTTCGTCTGACATTTTCTGGAGGTAATCGTAGAGAACGTACTCGTTTGTCCAAACTTGTGAAAGATGGCGAAATAGTAGTCGACATGTTTTCTTGTGTCGGGCAATTTGCACTTCATATTGCCAAGCATGCCGAAGTAAAAGTAACTGCAATAGAGATTAATCCTGATGCGTATCAATTTCTACTTGAGAACATCAAATTGAATAATTTAGAACAGTCTGTTACTGCGCTGTTGGGAGATTGTCGTGAGCTTCATCCAAAGAAATCAGCAGATAGGGTGATCATGGGCTATTTACACAATACTATTGATTACCTTTCATTTGCCCTTGAATCGTTGGTGGAGGATGGTGGATTTATTCATATGCACATGAACATGCCCAAACAGAGGATTGATTATATCCTGACTGAGATTGAAGCGAGATGCAATGACTATGGATATAGTCCTATCATTAATGTGAATCATGTCAAGAATTACTCACCTGGCATGGGACACTATGTATTTGATATTTCGGCAACATCCAAAGCGTAATCGTTTTATCCGTTACAATTCCAGCGGTGTATAATACGTGTGAAGGTTATTGCCGCACATCTTGACTAAAAACGGAGAATAGTCCTATGGGATTCAGAGGAATGTCACCCAAACAAATGGCACGAATGATGAAGAAGATGGGTATTGAACAGAAGGAGATTACGGGGGTAAAAGAGGTGATAATCCGATTCGCTGACAAGGAATGGGTCATCTCCAATGTTCAACTTACGATGATCAAACAGGCAGGTACTGAATCATACCAAGTAGTTGGAACAAAGAATGAGAGAGGATTGACTGAAAGCATCGAAGGTAAACCTAAGGAAACACAAGAAGCTGAAGTTGAAAAGAAGATTGAGATACCAATGGAAGATGCTGCATTGGTTGCTAGCCAGACAGGTGTTGATATTCAGGTTGCAAAACAGGCTCTTGAGGAAACTGGAGGCGACTTGGCTGCAGCTATTCTCAAACTAAGACGCTAATATCTTGTATTACAAATAATACCTTCGGATTATTCTTCTTGAGTAATCCAATCACGTACCATCTTTAGCCTGACAAAGTCTTCGCGTTCGCGCTCTTCAAGTGCAAGTTTTACAAAACGTGCTGTGGCATCGAGCCTGGGAATGACTACCGTTTCAAGAGCCGATACCCTTCGTTTCGTACGTTCAATCTCCAGAGCAAGACGTTTCACAGTTGATTCGATTTCTGCTAATCGAACTATTGCGTTTAGTGCTTCCTTGAATTTTTCACTCATCACATCAAACTTGGCACTTGAGTCTGATAGAGAGTATGGTAGATCAGGGGTAAACTGTTCGACCGAGAGAACAGGAACTCTGACCCCCATCATCGACCGTGTAGAGATACTAAGATTAGCTTCAAGCCTACTAGAGTAAGCAAACTCAACAACTCTTGCGGGACCCATTATCATCTTTGCTTGGGTGAGTGCTGAGAAAGCTTCTACAAGAGCCACATCAACTTTCTCTCGTGCCTCTTTAATTTCTGCAATGGCATTGAAGAATTCCATGATGAGTGAGTCTCTCTTTTCACGCAAAAGGTCATGTCCTCTTTCAGCCAGTCTCATTCTGTTCTTTAGAGCAAGCAGTTCCATGCGAGTAGTCTTTGTGCCAGGCAGAATCTTACTCATGTTTGTCACTTCGGTGAAGAATAGAGTAGCGAGGAGTATATCATAGTGGTTCTAAACTCTTGTGTTTAGTATTGTTTCTAGGAGAATGTGAAAGCAAGTGCACTGATAATGATTCCAATAAAACACATAATCAGCCAGTCTCGGAGATATTTCTGGACCATTTTTGGACGATCGTTGATTTGAGCTGTAATCACAAAGGTCGTTGCGGAGATATATAGGAATGCAAAGGGAAGAGAAACGGATGCATTGTTTAGAGGAGCATCTGTTATCAGAATGATTCCTGAAAGCGCACCAAAAATAAGGAACGAGAGAATCATCAATGAGTTCATGATGTGTGTTATTCGGTCAACATCCATACCAGATTACTCCTATTTCATTTCTTGATTAAATATTGAATTGAATTCTCAGCCAGTTCGTTCTATTCAAAAAGGTTGTGTCTGAATGGTGAATTTTACCACACTTTTTATAACTAGAGTGATTGTTTTAAAATTGTATTACAAGAACTACTTGTGATACGACATCTTTGGAGGTCCACACAATGACAATTGCAATTCATGAGAGTGCATTGATTCGTCACTTCAATACTCGAAAAGAAGTTCTTCGAGCTTGGGAAGAGAAGATTGGTGCAAGATTCTCACCCTTTCGTGGCTTCAAGATGCCAGACAGTCGCTTATACATAGAAGACAGCGACTTTTTGGATTCCATTGTTGACTTAATCATTACAAATGAACGTCATGTCTTTATTCGGGGACCAGTGGGCTCTGGAAAGAGCACATTGATGTTGTTAGCATTAAGAGATTTGCCTACATTGGCTGACCGTAGAGGTAACAAGTTCATCACTGGTTATGTAGGGATGACTGGACTTTATGAGAAGCAAATGGCCTCTGCTATAGCAGATTCTCTCAGAATTAAATATCGAAGATCAT
>JBHLPA010000276.1:0-725 GCA_048939935.1 Promethearchaeota archaeon
TATTGTACTTCGGTATATCCATCTTGTCTATCGGGGTAGTGATGTAGGTAGGAAACCACATTTAGCAATAAAGGACAAAGGAATTCTCATAGGAGTGATTATACTCTTCCTAACCTTCATCTTTGCATTGTTTTTCTATGAAGACTTCTATAATTTCTTCTCAACGCTTTTCCCACCATTATTCCCACCAATTATACCACCATAAGGTGAATATATTGAGTTTCAGACATTCCGCCTTCGATTTGCATATGCATACAATTCACTCGAAAGACGGAATGCAGAGTCCGTATAATCTCTTTAAGCTCATGAAAAAGAAAGGACTTAGGGGATTAGCACCTACTGAACACTGGCGTGCGGCTACTCTCAAAGTCATCGAGAGAGATGGGCGATTCATAATTCCAGCGTGTGAATACAAAACTACAGACTATGGTGAGGTGATAGGTCTCTTTGTTTCCGAACATATTGAAAACAGGACCTTTGAAGAGATAGCTGAAGACATTCATGCATGCAATGGGCTAGTTGTGTTACCTCATCCCAGAGACCCATTACGAAAAGATACAGCAGTTAGGAAAGGTCTTCCTGATGAAATTATCAAGAAAGCAAAATCAGCTATTGATAGAATGATAGCTATAAAATAAAATATGTTACCAAGATATCTAATAAATCCATCATTTTCTCAAAAAATCCATAAATACTGTGATTGTATCATTATTGGCAGTGGAATT
>JBHLPA010000276.1:735-3903 GCA_048939935.1 Promethearchaeota archaeon
CAAGAAAAATGTTGACTTAATCGAGGGTATCAATTCCCGATGCATTATTCCATATTTCAACAAGAAAGCGCAGAAACTGGCAAAGCGATTGAATAAACCAATGACTGCTGGAAGCGATGGCCACACATCTTGGGAAGTTGGACATGCAAAGACATGGCTACAAGATATTGAAACAGCGGATGACATCTATAATGAATTGAAACAGGGGCGAACTCAAATCACAGGATACCCCTCAATATTCTTACTACATATTCCAACAATGCTTTGGCAACGAGTGAGGAGAATTGCATATGACAGCTGGTGAAGTGGAAATCGGAAACGAAAAATCCATGATAAGTACCCAGAAGGTAATTGCCTTCGTGATAGTTAGTGTACTGGTTTTTGCTGCAGTTGGACTTTATGGTCAAATTGACGATGTGATTTCCTATCTCGCTTCTATTCCGTGGTGGTGGGTCCTACCTGCCATGATGGCGCTTTCATTTTTGAACTACATAATTCGATATGTAAAGTGGCAGTATTTTCTAAATCGTATTGATGTTCATCTATCCCACACTGAAAGCTTCAACGTATTTCTGTCGGGCTTTACACTAACTACGACGCCAGGAAAGATTGGTGAGGCAATCAAAGGTTTCTTCATTCGAGATATTAATGGAACACCTGTTGCTAAAACAGTTCCAATAGTTGTGTCTGAAAGGGTGACAGACCTTCTTGCTCTCGTCTTACTTGCTATGATAGGTTTTGGGATTGGTGTAAGTACAGGCAATGAACTCCTCACTGTCATAATGCTTGGAGGAGTAGTATTTGTTGTAGCAATTGTTTTGAGCCAGAAGACATTCTATCGAAAGATTCTCAAAAGATTCACCTCATTCGGACCTCTAAAACGATTTCAGGATCATGTCGACGACATTGAAAACACAATGATTCAAACACTTGGACCCAAACCTCTTGTCCTGAGCACAATCATCAGTATTCCAGGATGGTTCATGGAGTGCTTAGAACTCTGGTTATTACTCAGCCTTATTTCAGGAGCAGGTCTTCCGACACTAGCACCAGCATCACTCATCCTTCTGCTTCAGGCAACTTTTGTTCATGCAACAGCATCAATAATCGGTGCGATTTCGTTCTTACCTGGTGGAGTAGGGACATATGAAGCCACATCTGTTGTTCTTATTCAGTTCTTGCTTGGGATGTCAGAATCACAAGCAAGTGCAGCAACAATTCTGATTCGAGTAGTCACACTCTGGTTCAGTGTTATTGTCGGATTTATCGCACTTGGAATCCTTACGCGTAGCATAAGAAGACGTAAGTCACTTAGCGAGTGATCTGATAGCTCATAACAGCTTCCAGCATTTCACTTGCACGTTTATTCTTCTCGAAGTGTGCACGAACCGGTTCAACCATCTTATCTAGATATGTGACCATTGTGTCCTTCAAATCGAGAGGATGAAGGTCACCAGCGACATATGCATTCTCAAGTTCGGTGTAGCTTGTAAAGTCTATGTCACCACCAAACTTTGGTTTACGTTCTACAGTTATACTGTCATAGCCACGAAATACTATCTCCTTAGCATAGTCAAGTAGAGGATTACCTTCTGCAATCTTGGGCGGGCAAAAAGCAGCTATGAGTTTATTTCTAATTTGATCTTTAGTATCATGTACAAAGATACTGGACTCTGGTTTACTCTTACTCATCTTTGAGGAAATCTGAACATCAAATCCTTTCTCTTCATCATATCCTTCTGGCTCAGCTGCTCCTTCTAAGTTCATGAGCATATGATGACTGATGACAACTGGCTTCCACCAGCCAAGCTTAGGTCCAACCTCTCGCGCAAGGATGTTGGCTCTGCGTTGGTCTAGACCTAGCTGTGTGATATCAGCCTCAAGATGGAAGATATCAGCGACTTGCATCATTGGGTAGAAGTATTGCGCGACTTCTTTCATTTCGCCCTCTCTTCTGCCCATAATCGTAAGGGCTCGTGTGGCTCTTGCAACTGTCGTATTTTTTGCAATCTTTACTACTCGAGACCAGTATTCCACCGAGTCCATTGCCTCTGAAGCCCACAGGAACTCTACCTTGTCAGTAGGCACACCAGCGGCTTTCCAAACCTCAATGAAATATTCCCCAACCTGTCTAATTTTCTCTAAATCCCCATCCATCTTATTGTTAATCCAAGCAAACCAATCCGCCAACCAGATCTTGAATTTAATGCCTGCTTTTATGAGGTTCTTGAGAAGAATCGGCCTATAAACACCAAATGGAAGATGAGCGAGTCCAGAGGGCTCGAATCCATCATAAGCAATTGGATTCTTCTTCTCTTCCAAGAGCGTCTTCAGCTCAGGTAATGTGACGATTTCTTCACCGACTCCAGTGATTAACTTGATTCTTTCATCGAGGTTCATGGCTCTCGAAGAAAAGCCACTCTCACTTAACTTTTCTCCAAGATGTTCAAGAAGAAAGAATCACCGGCTGATATTATCCAGCCGGTGTCATTATGGGTCTATTCCAAATCGATACCAAGACTGTCTAGCAAAGCATCAAGGTCAGCTTTTGAAAGGCTCTTTGCCTCCTCAATGATGACATCAATCTCATCAACTGCCATTCCTTTCTTTATGAGCTTCTGACGAAGATCATCGAGCTCTTCCGGCCTTTGTTCTAGAGGTAGCTCCTCTAGAGCAGGTTCACTTACAGGAGGCTTAGCAAGTACATCAGCTCGTCGGGCTTTTTCTTGTTCGATGACCTCCTTTAGGAAGCCTGGACGCTCACTGGCTTTCATTCTGGCAAGATCTGCTTTGAAGGCTTCGATTTCTACTGCGCCAAGACCAGTTATTGCGGCGAGCTCTTCCAAAAGGTCATTGACTTCTGGAACTGTTGTTTCTATTGGATATTCTGTAATTTCTGACGGTATCTTTGCTAGGTTCATTGATTTTGCTTCTTCATTTACAATTTCTTTTGTAATATCTAACCTGCTAGGAGCACTTGGAGGACGAGGAATACGACCTTTACGAAGAGATTTGAGCATCTTGTTGATAGCTCGAATCTGAGCTGGAACACTCCACACTCTGACGTAAGCGACAATGAGTAATGCAATCAGCGCCAATGCAGATCCAGCAGTAATTGCCAATACTATTCTGATTACTGCCTGCTGACTGATGAGAGAGTTGATTGTG
>JBHLPA010000277.1:0-3874 GCA_048939935.1 Promethearchaeota archaeon
CCTCAGCAGTTTCATCGGGAACACTGATTTCTTCAGGTTCTTTTTCAGGCTCACTGCGACCCTTGACCTTTGCCATTTCTTCAGTAAGCATCTCACTAATTCGGTCAGTGAGTTTGGATGTGTGTGCCTGAGCCTCAATTGTTCTAAATGCCTTAATTGCTAGTCTGAGAACCTCTGTGCTAGGAGCACGTATCCAAATTCGTCCATTCTGACCCACCATAGTTTGGATGTTCAAGTGATCTTTAATCATGTTAATCATAGATCCTCTCCTTCCAATTATCCGGGGGATTTTTGCAGGACTCACCTTTAGAACCATACCGCCTTGGAGAACTCTAAGTCCACGTCCTTTCATCCCAAGGAATGGACCACTTCCTCTGTCGAAAGCAATCACTTCAGCTGCAATCACATCTCCGATATCCATGTATTCAGAGATGTCATCAGAGTAAGGTCTCCTCAACGCATTATTTGCATGAAGGGATGCACCATACGGTCCACCAATGTCCACTTTCCAATTATTACCAGCCACTAGGGTTATTGTACCAACTACTAAATCACCTTCTTTTGGGATATAAGCACCCTCAAGTGCAACCACCTTCACAGTGTTTCCTCTGAGTTCTGCTAGACCCACGAGTGAAGAGAATATCTTACCACTCTCTTCATAGGTGCCAAAAGAGGCTCGGTATCTACCCTCTGCGAGTAACTGACCAGGGACCACTACTTCTCGTTTCTGAAAATATACTGCCAATTATTCAATCCCTCATTTTGTAATCTTTATGATTTTCAATTCATTATACTTTGATTCCACTCATCTGACGACTTCGATTCTTATTTGCCCCTTCGTCAGCTTATTGAGTTCATCATAGAGTTCCTGTCTTTTCTGCGCAGGAATCTCGACAAGCCCAGTCCAAGAGCCATCTTGACCCCATGATTGAGACTTAATCACACCAGCATTTGCAACCATATTGTAACCTTTACCAGAGAATGAAGCAGGTAGAGTGATTTGAAGTTTCACGCTCTCAAATGAGATAGGTATTATCACACGGAGCGCTTTCACAACATTTGGAATCTGTTCATCCACACTGATAAAAGGATCAACATGGACCTTCGCTTCCTCCATAGCCTGTCTTATTCTATCAGGTGGATGGGGATGTCCAGTTTGGGGGTTCATAGCACGCTTGGCTATATGTTCTATGATGGTTTCTGTCTTTTCTGCAACAAGTTGTTCTCTTTGTTCGTGTGTTAGTCGGAATTCACCTTGTTTGATTATCTCTGGAGCGATGTCAAAAATCTCATCAGACCCAAAGGCATCTTTAACAAGACTGTCTGTTGCATGTTCACCTCGTCTTGCATCTTCAAAGATTTCGAATGACTTTAGAATGTCTTCGAGGGGAACATCTTCACCGCGACGGTAATCAAACGCTAGATTTGGATCTACGAACAATTCGAATCTAAGGTGACCTTTTTGTATTCCAATAACTACTGCATCAAGATCAATCCATTTATCGCCTGTTTTGCGACCTGATCCACCACCACCACTCATTATAGGTCAACTCTTAGTCCTTTTTGGGTTGGGTAGGTTTGAGGAATCCCAAAATCTCATTATCAGATAGTTTCTCAAAAGTGCGAGTCTTTACAGGGATTTTTACGATCTCGACATTGTCTACCGTCAGTTCCTTTTCCGTGGCCTCACGGAGCGAACCTAGTGCTAGCTCAATGGCTTCGTCAAGACTCATCTTTCGATTGTATCTCTGTTCGAGGTATTCACCGGCTCGTGTAGCACCTCTTCCGATGATGGAAGCTAGAAAGCCCCAATATGTGCCCACTGGGTCCGTGACATATAGTTTTGGAGAGCCATCATGGTCAACTGAACCGAATATCATAGCAACGCCATAGGGTCTTGCACCACCGCCCTGAGTGAACTGTGCCTTTAAATCACAAATATGTTCAGCCAAAGCTTCAGCTGGAACAGGTTCCTCATACGTTAACCAATATGACTGTGCCTTGACTCGTGCTTCTGCAATCAGTCTTCGGGCATCAGCCATTAAACCAGATGTTGCAACTCCAACATGCTCATCAATCTTCGAGATCTTCTCTACACTATCAGGCTCTTGTAGCGGTTGGATTTTCTTCTCAGCAAGAAGAATAATCCCGTCGTCCACGAGAACCCCGATTGAAGTAGCACCCTGTTCAACTGCTTTCTTCGCATATTCAGCAGCGAATATTCGTCCATCAGGACTGACGATGCTGGTACTCATGTCATAACCAGCGCCAGAGATCCCAAACACAATATCTTCCTCCAAGCAATCATCAGAACAGAACGGAAGTCAGAACTATTCTAAGACATTCAATCCAACAATTCCGAAGTGTTGTGAGGACTACTTTGCTACCAGCCCAAGGCGTATCTGCCACTAGGCTCTAACTCGAAAACCAAGACCTATGCTCATAAAGCTTCTGGTGCATCCGAATCTTTGCTAAGACCGAAGAAGGCTGGCTATATCAATTAGACTTTATTCTTGAAGAAGGTAGAGATAGACTACAAATCCAAGAGAAAGGATTACTGTTGCTGCACCAACAAAGAGACCAAACATGGCAGTTGCCATTATTGCAATGAAAATGATGAGTATAATGACCTCGACCCACCCAGCGCGAATATTTGTCAACATCAACCTCAGATTGATGACTGTTACTGAGAGAAAGATGAAGACCATCAGCATTACAAGTATTTCAATGAGAACAGTAAGAGCAGGGTTAAGATCATTTATTGCACCAACAGGACTTGAATCAATAACATCTGGAGAGGACCACGCCCAGAATGCCAATCCAAATATTATGAACACTAAAGTGAGTAGTACCGTAATTATCGTAGAGCGTAGCATTTTACTTCTTTCAGGAGTGTCATCGCTCACTGTTCTTCGCACCGACCTTGAAACTCGAGGATTTACGTTTCACTCTTAAACATACCGACCGATTCAACGCTTCTTATTATCAACGATTGGTTCAATGGTCATGCGCATCATCATGTTCCACACTGGTAATCAATTGCTTCATAGTTACATCTTGGGATTCGATAGAAACCTCATCAAGTTCCACATGGACCCTCTCACGTACTCGTTTTATCTGCAGAGCTAGTAGGTATGATAGAGCGGCCAGAATGCCTGCGATAGCACTTGGGGATACAAATACAACAAACGATGCTACTAAGCCAACTAATTCAGCAACAAGAGCAATTGCAAAGACTGCAAAAATGATTCCCCGGATAGATCTAACAAGTTCATTTGCTGCTGCTGCAGGAGCGACCATTACTGCATAAACCAGAATTGCACCAACTGCCTTTGTGGCCAGTGCAATAGCTAGTGCTGAAATAATAAGCATGAGATAGTGATAAGCACGTGCGTTCATCCCATGTGCAACTGAACCTTCCATGTCAACACTGACATACACAAACTCCTTGTTGAACATCAATGTGATAAACCCAAGGAGAACTGCAGTACTTGCTAACATGATGACATCAAGATTGTTCAGAAGCAGAATATCACCTATCAAATAGCCCCATATCTGAGGAACACGGTATGGAGGAATGTAGTACATTAAAAATACTGCAATGCTCATGGAGAGAGCAAAAGAAACTCCCACAGCCACCTCCATTTTTTGTGTTATTCCTGATTCTCCGGCATAACCTGTGAAAACGGCTACTAATACGCTAAAGAGTAGAGCACCTAGAATTGGATTGAACCATGGAACTAAGCCGGTATCTTGTAGGAATATACCTAACGCAGTTCCACCCAAGGCTGCATGAGCAACACCAGCTGCCATAAATGAAAGTCCTCGGAATACCATGAAAGTCCCACTGGCAGCTGCTACTATGGCGATCAGA